>QKCC01000062.1 GCA_003245835.1 Spirochaetales bacterium
CGAGGTAAAGGTTTCCGGCGAGACTGTACGTGATCCCCGCAGAAAATTTACAGCAGAAACAGAACCTCAGCTTTCTGTCAGGAAGTGGGTTTCGCGGGGCGGAGAAAAGCTTGATTACGCTTTATCATGCTGGAATATTGAGGTGAGCGGAAAAACAGTTCTTGATGCCGGATCCTCGACCGGCGGCTTTACAGACTGTCTGCTGCAGCGAGGCGCTGACAGTGTTTACGCGGTGGATGTCGGTTATAACCAGCTTGACTACCGGTTGAGGACAGATTCCAGGGTGAAGGTCATGGAACGTACCAACATTATGGCTGTCGAAAATCTGATTCCGGTTCCTGATTTTGCAGTTGCGGATCTTTCGTTCCGTTCAATCACCGGAGCCGCGACCCGTATACTTTCGCTGACATCCGCAAACCTTCTTGTTGCATTGATAAAACCGCAATTCGAGATTTCTGCTGCAGAAGATTTTGACGGTATTATTAGGGATGAGGCAGTGCTTTATGATGTACTGCTGAATACAGCCGGGCAGCTTGCGGATGAAGGTGTCCGGGTAAACGGTGTTCTCAAGTCGCCGATTAAAGGCGGAAAGGGAAACACAGAATTCCTGTTCCGGATGGAGGCTGAAGCGGGTACCGCTGCCGTTTCAAACAGGGATTTGATTGAAGAGTTTATAAAATCTCAATAACTGCCGTCTGCAGATATTATTTTAACAGGAGTGAAATGATGATCAAGCATATCGTTATGTGGAAACTTAAGGATTCAGCGGAAGGCACCGGAAAAGCAGAAAACGCGGCAGTGATGAAGCAGAAGCTTGAATCGCTGCGCAATGAAATACCGGGGCTTAAATCCATTGAAGCGGGAATCGGAATCGAACATCCCGGATCGACCTGGGATATAGTCCTTTATACCGAATTTGATTCCCAGGCCGAGCTTGATGCTTACCAGGTTCATCCGCTTCACCAGGAAGCTGGAAAATTTATAAAAATGGTTACTGAAAGCAGGGCGGCCGTAGATTATACGCTCTAAAAATCATCCCTGCTAAGAGGTTCACCGATAAATGAGCCTTCCGGCCCCATGTATTCATTCAGTGCACCCTCTATAAGTATCTGTACCGCATTGACATTATTGAATTCTGTTGCGGTGAATACTACCTGTTTGAGCTGCGCGGTATACCCCTCTGCCCCGAAAGAGTTGAAACGGAAGCTGTCCGAGAAATTTATATAGGCTATACCGTTTTTAACACTTATTGACAACAGGGTGGTCTGTTCAGGTATTAAAGTTATTAGACCCATATTCAGTTCCGAGCCTGAAAGTCCTTCAAGCAGGGTTTTCATGGTTTCTGTCAGCGGTGAATCGACATAATAAACAGGTCTTACGATGCTTTTCATCTGGATGCTTCCATCATCCAGCACTTCAACAAAATACATCTTCGAACGCCTGACTTTCTGATCGGGCGCCGGTTTATCCCCTGTTTCAGTCTCCGGCACTGCTTTTTCCGGAACGACATCAACTGCAACAACAGTTTTTTCGGGTTCAGAAGCCGATTCTGCCGGTTTAACAGGTGTTTCGACAATATTTTCCGGCGGTGCCGCAACTATATCTTTTTCCGGTTTTTGAGACTGTTCTTCTGGCGTCTTAGTCTGTTTGACATCCGGCGGTGTGATGTCCTTCTCTTTCTGGATTATGTCGAGGAACCCCGTCTCGTCAAGAACATTCTGTATTGTCTCCCTGTTAAAAAGAAAAATAACAAGTACCAGTAGGATTAATGCTATCCAGAACAGACAGCCGATAGATGCTTTATTGTTTTTTTTCCTGCGTGCCATACTGACCTTATCGGCAACTTTCGTGGCTCTATTAGTTATAGTTCTATCCGGTGAATAACTGAAATTTTGTTTGTGATTTGAATATTTGACTGCCGTTATTAAATGATTTATATTTAGAAAGTAATGAAAACGATTAACGGTATTTCCGCGTCTCAGGGGATCGCGATAGGGAAGGTTTTTTTCTATCTTGATGAATACCTCAGGGTTCCGGAATACAAGATTACAGAAGAAGAAGTTGATGTAGAACTAGCCAGGTTTACTGCTGCAATTGACAAGACACGCGAGGAACTGAAACAGTTAAAGCTGTCTATCAATAAGGAAAGCAGTATAAATGAAGCCGGCTTTCTTGATGCACATATACTCATGCTTGATGACCCCGAGTTATCGAAGCTTATAACTAAAAAGATAACAGAAGAGCATCATAATGCGGAATGGGCGCTGTATGCGGTAATTAAACAATATATAGACCTGCTGCAGTCTTCAAACGATGAATATATCCGTGAACGCTCATTCGACCTTCGTGATGTGGCAAGAAGGGTGCTCGGCAACCTTCTGTACAAGAAAAGGGTGGATCTTACCCATCTTACAGAGGAAATAATCCTTATCGCCCACGAGCTGATGCCGTCTGATACCCTGACCATGGACAAGAGGATGGTTAAAGGTATTGCTACGGACGCCGGCGGAAAGACATCACATACCGCAATTCTGGCCAGGGCCTTTGAGATTCCCGCCGTCCTCGGTCTCAGGAATATTACAGCCGAAGTCCGTAACGGAGACCAGATAATCATCGACGGAGGGAAGGGTGTCGTAATAGTCAACCCCGATGATGAAACCCTCGAAGAATACCGTCAGCGGCTTCGCGAATGGCAGCGCAAAGAATCAGAACTGCTCAACCTGAATATGCTTGCTGCGGAGACCCGAGACGGCAAAAAGATTCTGCTGATGGCAAACATTGAGGTTCCTGAAGAGACTGAATCGGTGCTATCGCACGGCGCGGACGGAGTAGGCCTGTACCGATCCGAGTTCTTCTTCATCCAGCCCGGAGAATTTGCGACAGAAGAAGAACAGTACCAGGCATACAGCAGGGTGCTTTCATCGATGGGCGACAAACCAGTGACCATCCGTACAATCGACCTGGGCGGAGACAAGATTCTGCCGGGAACTGCTGCATATTTTGAAGAGACAAACCCTATTCTTGGCTGGCGATCGATCCGTTTCTGTATGACCAGGAAGGATATCTTCGAGACCCAGCTGCGTGCGCTTCTTCGGGCATCTGTTCACGGTAATCTAAGGATTATGTTTCCTATGATATCCGGTGTTGAAGAGCTGGAGCAGGTACTTGCTTTCTACGAAGACGTGAAAGCAGCCCTGGTTTCTGAAGGTGTTGAGATAAATCACAATATTCCAATCGGAATAATGATAGAAGTACCGTCGGCTGCGATGACGGCTGACATTCTGGCAAGAAAGGTTAAGTTTTTCTCTATTGGAACAAACGATCTCATCCAGTATACTATTGCAGTTGACAGAGGCAATGAAAAAATTGCATATCTGTATGAACCGTTTCATCCCGGAGTTTTAAGGCTTCTGAAAATGATCATTGAAGGGGCACATTCTCAATCGATTCCGGTTGCTATGTGCGGTGAAATGGCTGGAGATCCCTATGCCGCGGTGATTCTGCTCGGTTTAGGGCTGGATGTATTCAGTATGAGTTCATTCAGTATTCCTGAAATAAAAAATATTATTCGATCTGTATCAATGGTTGAAGCCGAAGAGCTTGTAGGAACGATTTTTGAAATGAAATCCTACCAGGAAATTGACAGATTTGTTAGGGGATGGATGGATGAGCGCTTCGAAAGCCTCCGGCGGTAGACCGGTAGTAGCAATTGCCGGAAGACCGAATGTCGGTAAATCGACACTTTTCAACCGGATTATTAAATCACGCAAGGCAATAACGGACCCGACACCGGGAGTCACACGGGACCCTGTCGAAGGTATCGCAGAAATAAACGATAAGGAAATCAAATTTATCGATACAGGCGGTTATAAACTCGACCAGGAAGCCCTCGACGATTTGGTTGTGGCGAAGAGTCTTGAGATTATAGCGGAGGCGGATCTTGTTATACTGCTTCTTGAACTCAAGGAAGTTACGGCCGAGGATGAGATTTTTATCGAAAACATGCGGCCGTATACCGATAAGGTTCTTCTTGCTGTAAACAAGGTTGACAGTCCTGAAAAAGAAGACCAGATCTGGAACTTCTACTCGATGGGTTTTGACAAGGTTTACCCGGTTTCCGCCTCACACGGATACGGCTACAGTGAACTGCTTGATGCAGTATACGAAAGGGTAAAGGACATCGGCGAAGATCAGGCCGGTCCGGAACAGCCGCATGAAATAAATCTTGCGATACTGGGGAAGCCGAACACCGGAAAATCCACTCTTACAAACCTTATGACCCAAAAATCCTCATCGATAGTTTCGGATATTCCAGGAACTACACGTGATATAGTCGAAGGTTATTTCAGCTTTAAAAACAGGAATTTCAGGGTACTTGATACTGCAGGAATCCGGCGTAAAAAAAATGTCAGCGAGAACGTGGAATATTATTCGGTTAACCGGGCCATAAAAAGCATTGATGAATCCGACGTCGTCCTTCTGATGATAGATTCGCTGGAAGGTCTCTCGGATCAGGATAAAAAGATTGCTAATCTTATAGTTAAAAAGGGCAAGGGAGTAATTATCGTTCTGAATAAGTGGGACCTGCAGGCTGATGTTCCGAACGCGTTTGAGGCAATGTCGGACAGGGTTAAATTCCTGTTTCCGATACTGAGTTTTGCTCCTATCGTAAAGCTCTCGGCGCTTAAAAACGACGGACTCGAAACTCTGCTTGATACAGTTTTGAAGGTTAAACATCAGCTGGAAAAACGTGTCGAAACCTCAACTCTTAACGCTCACTTGACCGATTGGGTTGAAGAGAACGAAGCTCCCCGTTCCAAAAAAGGCCGTTACAGGATTAAGTATATGACCCAGGTAAGCGCGGCCCCGGTGAAATTTCTCTTATTCGTGAATAACAAAAAGGGATTTCCTGAATTTTATCTTCGGTACATACTGAACATGATCAGAAAGGATTTCGGGCTACCGTCGATTCCAATTTCGATGGAGCTCAGAGACTAAGCCCTTTTATGGAACTCTTGTCGATTGGAGAAATGTGCAGGATTCTCGATGTAAAACCGCATGTCCTGAGGTACTGGGAACAGGAGTTTGAAATCGTAAATCCGCGCAAGGACCGAAACGGCAAAAGGCAGTATTCCAGAAATGACATTAACACTCTTTTCAGGATTAAGCATCTTCTGCATGATGAAAAATACACCATAGAGGGAGCAAAGAATAAACTCTGGTCTGAGCTCTCTCAGGATAACGCGGATGTGAAGGCTTCTGTTCAGGCGCTGCGTGAAACGCTTGTCCATTTATCTCTTAAAATAGATGAAATGAAGAGAAGCTAGGACAAGAAACTGACGATAATCTAGTTGTGAAACGGATTTTTCTGCTATTAATATTTTTACTCCCGGCGTCATTTGTTTCTGCATTCCCCGAGAACAGCGAAACCCGCACCCTGCTCCGCGAAATAATAACTGCGCCGACCGGCGACGTTCTGAAACAGCGTTCAATGAAGGTGGACCAGTTGACTGACGGGGTAAGGGTTGAATTCCGGGTTGAAGAGCAGAACGACAGCTTCTACCTGCTGTTTCTTAATGAGATTGACGGGGAATTCCCGGTGTACGGGCAGGGCTCATACATAATCAAACGGAACCTTGAAAATGGGAAATTTGTCCAGATAAAGATATTCCTCAAAAATCATACCGGATGTTATGCGAGGATCTACCCCAATAACGATCGTACCATCTTGGAAATATATCTCTACGGTAAAAAAATATATACCGATATAAATCTTCCGTATGATTTTGCTGATGTTCTCACCGAACCCTTCTCGGCTGTTATGGATGCATCCGCCGGGACGGTTGACTGGAACCTGATTTTCCCGGCGAATGACTATGGGCTCTATTCGGACAAAATTGATCTTGCCGCGGATATTCGTCAAAAACTTCCCGAGCTCGGCGATGCGGATGACGGAGCCATGGATTCAGACGGAAAGTATATTTTTATTGAAAGCCTGAAACCGCAGCCGCAGGGTACCGAGGGATTCAACTGTTCCGGATTTGTTAAATGGGTAGGGGACGCGTTCTACTGGCGTAATCACGGCGAATATTTATCCGTAAGCGAACTGAAACAGAAGCACATTGATTTAAGGGGCAACCGCTGGAGTTCAAGGCACGAAGATGACAGGGACCCGTATTTCGGGCTCGACTGGACGCGTAATATTGCTGTATCGATTGAAAAAACGTCCGGTAACCCGGAACCCGAATACAGATCTGCCGATGTTAATTATATACCGTGGAGTCGTTATACCGAAGATATCGGTTTTCCGATAGAAGATTTAAAACTTGTTATGTATTACCTTGCGGTAACCGAACCGATGAATATTTACCTGGCGTCGGTCAATGTCCCGTTCGGGACTGGCCCGATTCTGCAGCAGCATATACATACAACCGTTCTTGTTCCGGTTATAAATGCCGACGGAACATTCAAGGATCTTGTATTTGAAAGGAATTTCGAAAGTACTGCGGACCTGCTGGCTGAACGATATCCTGATGCCCACATACATCTTGTCAGGATTAGAACCGGGGTCGGATTTAAACTGCCTGAAGTGAGCAGGAAACCTTCAATGGGGTTGGAGAACCTGTTTCGCCGCTGAGGATGCCGGCAAAAAACTTCACCCTTTTACTACTGCATAAAAATATTGAAAAATAATCAGCGGAGGTGTACCTTTTCATGGATATGAAAAAAATTTCTATACTATTGATTCTGACCCTGGTTATAGTTTATTCCGGGTTCGGAGCAGACAAAGAATTGTTCAGGGAAGCCGAGGGCCGCTACAAAAGCGGGAATTATGCTGCCGCCCTTGATCTTTATTCGAGGTTTATAGACGAGAACCGGATATCAAAAGATGTTCCTGACGCACGGTTTAAAAGCGCCGTCTGCCTGTACCAGCTCGGCCGTAAAGATGAAGCGATGGATCTGTTCACAAAAATAAGCCAGATCTACAGCTCTACATCGTATATCGAGATGGTACCTTTCTGGCAGGGACGAATTTCACTGGAGCTTGGAAATTATGCCGATGCCTCCAAATACCTGGATGAGTATATAAGGCAGGAACCTTCAAGGTCGATTTCCGAGGCTTACCTGTACCGCGCCATGAGCTATGACAGGCAGGGTATGGTTGAAGACGCCGCATATTCGCTTGAGCTTCTACTTGACCAGAATGATTTCAGCGATAACGGATATATTGCATCCCTTCTTGGTTCGATGTACCTGAAGCTCGGTGAATACGACAACCTGCTTGCGCTGACTGAACAGTTTTCCGGAAAAACCCTTGCACCTGAATATGAAACCCGGCTGCAGCTTTACCGGGGTGAGGCTGAGTACCGGAAGGGTAATCTTGTTAAAGCCGAAGCTGTTTTCTCGGGGCTGACTTCAAAAAGTGATCCCGGCACCGGTATAGCTTATCAGCGGCTTTTTACAATTTACAGGGAACTCGGCAGGGAGGATTACCTCTCCGAGCTGCTTGCAAAGGCCGAAAAGACTTTAAAAAGCCATCCTGATATTCTGCAGGATTTCAGGATGAGGATAGGAATTGCTTCATACAACAGCGGCGACTTTGACACTGCCGAAAAGTATTTTATCGCGATTTGGGACACTTCTTCACCTTCGCTTATGGACGGACTCGTGCCTCTGTACTATTCCAAGATTCTCGAGAGGAAAGGCAGCAGCAGAAGAGCTGTTGAAATCCTGGAGATTTTTCTTTCTGAATCAGATAACCGAAGGGCAGAAATCCTTGTAAGGCTGGCTGAGCTTTATGCAAAAAGCGGTGATTACGGCAGGGCCGGTGCAAGACTCAATGATTTCTTTACGGACTATACCGAGTCGACATTTTTTTATGAAGCTGCATATCTGCAGGCTTTTATCAGCTATAAGAACGGGAATCTCGACGAATCTCTTGATTACGCCGAGCGCGCATGGTCTTCAGATACAAACGGCGAGCGGACAGCTTCGCTGCTGCGTCTCGAAGCCACGCTGATGAAAGGCAAGGGCGATTATAAAACGGCTGCCGGCAAGCTTACCCGCTATCTTACACTGGTTCCGGGCGATGTTTACGCAAGGCTGGATCTTCTTCGAATGAGGTTTCTTCTGAAGGATTACAGCACACTCCTGTCTGAATCTGTTGATTTCGGATGGCGCGAGGATGTAAGACGTGATTATCCTGCAGTCTATCTGCTAAACGCCTACATGAGCGGGCTTTCGGCCATTGCCGTTTCCGATTACAAAAGGGCTGTCGAGGAGCTGTCTCTGCTGAGTCCGCTTAATACGGAGGCCGCTGGGCTGAAATCTATCTATCCGTATGCGTTATTTTACCGCGGATGGGCTATGTACAGAAATAACGATTATAAACCGGCAATGGCATCGTTTGACGAACTCATAAGGAATTACCCGGGATCGGAATCCTCTGCCGAGGCGGCATATCTTGCCGGATGGTGCGGGTATATTCTCGAAGACTACGAAACCTCCTCTTCATATTTTCTAAAGTATTCCGGACTGTCCGGCGAGGATGACCGGGGAAGGTTTATGTATGCGAAGAACCTGACTGCACTTAAGCGGTACCGTGAAGCATCTAATATTTTTGCGGAGATTAACCGGAAGAATGAAAGTTCGCCGCTTGCGGACGACGCCCTGTTTGAAAAGGCGGCGCTGACAGCGTTGACAGGAGATGTTGAACAGGCAGCAGCTGATTACCAGTATCTGTTCAAAAAATACGGCGGTCCGCTGGCGGAGGAAAGCATGTTCCGGAGGGGCGAGCTTTATTATTCTGCCGGAGAATACGCAAAATCCGCTGAGGCTTATTATGATTTCAGAAGATATTTCCCGAACAGCGGCATGTTTGATGCGGCGCTGTACTGGGGCGGAATGGCTCTGAAAGCGAACGGTGAAGGCTTCGGAGCAGCTCTGCTGTGGGAGAAGGTAATAAACAATTATCGTGATTCTGTTTTCAGGGCCCCGTCAATGCTGATGACGGCTGAAGTTTATGCCGCTGCGGATGATTATACAGCCGCCCTGGCGATGTACGAACAGTGCAGACTGGAATATCCGGGAACTGAAAGATCTGCAGTGGCCGCTAACGAATCCGAGAAGATAAGGCTGCTTCTTGACGGACTCTCCCCGAAGGAAGCTGAACTTAATGTAGCTATTACGCGTGAGGGCGGCAGCGGCAGTCCTGAAGGCCGAAGGGCAATGATTGAACTGTCGGCGCTGTACATTTCGATGGGCGGTGAAGATCTGAAGCCTGCAATTTCAATGCTTACGCAGGTTGCCGAGTATGCCAAGGAAGATCCCGAGGCAGCAGCAGACGCCCAGTTTTATATAGGAGAGTATTATTACCGTCAGAACAAATTCACAGAGGCGGTAAAGGCTTTTGTAAAGGCTGCCGGTCTGAACCCGGACAACAAGGACTCTTCTGCAAGAGCTCTGTACAGGGCGGCTGATACCGCCGTACTTGCCGGAAGCAGAACCGATGCCCAGGAGCTGATTAAGCGGCTTAAGGAATATTATGCAGGCACGGAATGGGCTGTTGAGGCTGACAGGCTTCTTGAGGGAGGCAAATGATGAAAATCAGAACCATAACTGCGGCGGCTTTTTTGATGATGCTGCTTCCTGCATTTAGTATTTTTGCACAGGATTCCGGCGGGCAGGGTGCCGAAGATCTGACCGGCCCCGAGAAACCCGTACAGACCGAGATTATCCTTCCCAAGATGTACCTTGAGGTGGAGGATCTGACTATAGAAGAAATTAACGCGGTTATCCCTGATGACAGTGATGTCGTCCTTTCGTCGCTTGAACTGCCTCTGCCTGAGCCGGATCAAATCTCGATTCCGGCCGAAGCCTTTGCGCTTTCGGTTATGGCGGCTCCATCAACGCTTATTCCCCCTGAAACCGGGGGCGGCAGCAGCAGCTCGTTTTTCAGCGAGTCGACCATAGGCGCCGGAACATCTTCACGCATCAGTGCGGACATCAATCTTTATCATATCGGCGGCCAGCCTGATTTCCGGCTGAAATATTTTCATGACAGCTATGACGGTTTTGCCGGATTCGCTGCCGGTGAGGGCGCCTCGTTCAGGGAGGAACTTGTCGAGGCTGAGTTCAATTTTAATTTGGACAAACTGTCTTCGGATTTGCTCGTGTCGTATAACGAAACAGAAAACGGGCTGCAGGGCCAGACTGATTATTTTTCGGCAACCAGCAGAAGCCCCGAGATTTCCGGAAGCCTTGAATGGGATTTTGCCAAACAGTTTTCACTGACAGGGAATATAGACGCTTCGACTGCAGGACTGCAGCTTAACTCGGCGCTTTCGCCGCTGAGCTTCGATTTTCTTAATCTGCAGCCCGAAGCCGGAATTGTTTTCGGAACGGATTCGTACAATGTCGGCCTTGCTGTTGATTACGGCTTGAACGGAAGTACGGACGGCGGCGGGCTTTACCAGAACCTCGGTGCCGAACTTAAATTCAGGCTTGAACCGGCGGACGTTTTCAGGGTCAGCGGTAATGCAGGAATATTCTGGAATGATTTTTCCGAGCTCTATTATCCGTTCAATCTGAAAATCAGCGGAAATACAGCTGATTTTGAGTACGGTATAGGCGGCGGGTATACTGTCGGTTACGGGGATTACCGTGAATTATGGGATGTGTTTCCAGCCGCGGCCGGACCGTCGACTCTCAGTTCTATGCCGTCACTGCCTCTGACTACCGGCTGGACGGCGGAAGGAACTCTAAGCTGGACGGCGAGTGAAATGGTTTCAGTCCGGGCCGGTGCAGAATTTTCCTCGCTGGAAAACGCACTGGTGCCTGTAGTATCTGCTGTTAACGGGTTTTATAATATTGCAGGTGAAGACAGTATCCGGCTTGATGCGTCCGCGGGCGTCTACCTGCAGCTGCTTGACGGTTTAAGTATCAATGCGTCGTGGGATGGTCAGCTGCTTGAACAGATCGACTGGTTCAGGCCAAGGCATAATTTCAACGCCGAAGTAGAATTTGTTTCCGAAACCCGCGATATTGGAATCACTGCCGGACTCGGATTTAATGTGTATGACAGCCTGCAGCTCTGGTATGCGAATGACTGGCTGCCGGTAATTAATCTCGAAGCCTTTCTCAGGTTTACCGAAGGCTTTGTTCTTTCAATTTCAGCGGAAGACGCGGCAGCTCTTCTTGGAGACGGAAGAACCGTCTGGGGTGATTATCTGGACCGGGGCAGTATGCTTCAGGCTAAAATTAAGATATCCCTGTAAGGGATCGGAGGAATAATGTTTGCAATAATTGAAAAGGGCGGTGTGGTTATGATTGTTATAATCGCATTATCGGTTGTCGCCGCCGCTATAATCATTGAAAGGTATTTATTTTTCAGAAGAATCAGATCGGATGAGACAAATGTGATAGCGAATATTCGCAAAGCCCTTGAGCAGAACCATTTTTATGAGGCTATTGCCATATGTGAGAATGAACCTTCGCCGATTGCAAGCCTTATGAAGGTGGGAATTGAACACAGGTTTTATTCCCAGGCGGAAATCAAGGAAGCAATCATGGGTGCCGCCAATATGGAAGTCCCCAAGCTTGAAAAATATATTTCGACCCTCGGCACTATTGCCCATATTGCGCCGCTGCTCGGCCTGCTTGGTACCGTTACCGGAAATATAGAAGCATTCGGTATTCTCGGCACCGGCAGTGCCGTTGGAGATCCGGCAATGCTTGCTTCGGGAATTTCAGAAGCCCTGCTCACTACGGCAGCGGGGCTGATTGTTTCGATCCCGGCAACCGTATTTTATAATCATCTGGTATCGAGGGTTAACCATATTGTTCTGCGTATGGAAAATTCGGTTAATGAGCTGGTACTGATGCTGAAAGGAAAGGATAATGCATTTTAGAAGACGTCTGACTCCGACGGTCAAGGCAGACCTTGTGCCGATGATTGATGTTGTTTTTCAGCTCGTTATCTTCTTTATGGTTTCCAGTACCTTTATTCAGACACCGGGAATTTCAATTGAACTGCCGGAATCTTCCACTGCCGAAGCGGTTACCATGACAAACCTTGTTGTGAGTGTTGTTTCTGCTGATGAGATTTACCTGAACAAGCAGGTTTATTCCATCGATACGCTCGGTGCTGCTTTAAACGAGATTCCGGATGAACAGCGTGAATCCATCTCGGCGGTTGTGATTGAGGGGGACCAGGATGTCTCCTATGAAGTTCTTGTTGAGATTCTTGATTTGCTCAGACTGAACCGTTTCGACGGCGTAAATTTGAGGTTGAGGGATATTGCAGATTAATCATACCGAAGAACGGAAAAGACTGTTCATCAGCGTCGGTACGGCACTGGTGATCCACATTGTAATACTAATACTCATCGGTTTGAACAGGAGCAATTTCGATTTTGTTCCGGAATTCGGGCCTCTAACTGTACAGGTGAGCCTGGAGAGTGTTCCTGCACAGCCTGAGGAGCCTCCCCGGCAGGATGAGGCGTTCAAGGAAGACAGTGCTCCCCGGGTTGAAGAAATAAAACCGGTGATTCAGGAAGCTCCCGCGCCCGTTGTCTCAAAAACAAAACCCGTACCGGTAACCGAAAAGACAGTTGCTGCTGCAGCACCGGTTTATAAACCGCCGCAGCAGCAGACGGCGCCGTCAGTTGACGATACCATCTCTTCTATCATGCAGCGGAGCAGCGGAAGCACAGCCGGTACCGATGTAAGGGCTTTATTCGGTGATGATCCTGTTCCTGCCTCGACTGATTCTCCGACTGCAGCTGCCGCCTCGAGCGCCTCTGCCGGTTCTGAGGTGATTTCTTCCGCCGCGCCTGTCAAGACGGTGAAAACTGCTCCGGTACAGGATGCAAAAGAAGAGGTTTCGGTACTTGCAAGCACAGACCTGGCGAGCCTTGATGCAAGCCTCAACGCGGCTGATACGGCGGGACAGGCAAATGCACGAATTACAGACAGCAATTCGACAAGCACCGGTGTTTCTTCGGGGCCTGTTTCCGGCAATACTCCGAATGTAGCGTTCACGGATCCGAATGTGAAAAGAAAGCTGCTGAAATGGAATGCCCCGGTCATCCCGGCAGAAGCCCGGCAGGCAGGAATCTCGCAGTACACAGTGAAAATACAGTTTGATATTGATCCGTCCGGAATTACGAGCAATCCTGAAATTATTGTGCCGTCCGGGAATACGGCAATAGATACTGCTGTCCGATCAGCTTTGAGAACCTGGCTTTTTGAAGAATCACTGTCCGAGCAAAAAAAAGTGCGGGCTGTACTTACATATGTAATTGAAATAAAGTAAAATGCCCGCATGGGAATCAAGGGCATTGGTTTTGACATCGACGGTACGCTCTACAACAATATGTTCATGTACATATGTACTATTCCGTCCTTTATAAAACACCCCAGACTGGTATATCATTACAGCAGGGCCAGGTCCCGGATAAGGGAGATCCGTCCGGTTAACAATTTCAGGCGTACACAGGCTGAACTGGTGGCTGAATCGATGGGGCACTCGGAAGTCGTTGTACGCGCCATGATTGAAAATAAACTGTACGAAGACTGGGAGAACCTGTTCAGGATTATAAGGCCTTTTCCGGGACTTAAAACCGGGCTCGTTAAGCTGCGTGAAGCAGGGTTAAAACTCGGAGTCCTGTCGGATTTTCCGGTACAAAACAAGCTGAAGTTTTTAGGACTTGAGGATTGGGATTGTTCATTTACCTCTGAAAGTACAGGTTATTTGAAGCCGCATCCTGAACCCTTTCTCGAACTTGCAAAAAGGCTGAAGCTGAAGCCTGAAGAAATTCTCTATGTCGGTAACTCCTATGAGAAGGATGTCCTCGGGGCGGCTGCTGTAGGAATGAAGACTGCCCATATATCAGCACGTAAAAAGCCAGGCAGCAGGGCTGATTTTACTTTCAGTCAGTATAAGGAATTATTCGATTACATACTCGGCCTGCAGGCTGAAAATCATTGACAATAATGATAAACTGTAAGAATATGTAATGTAGGGGACTTGTGTTCACTTGCCTGAGTCCCTCGAGATAAATAGCAATAAACTGGGGGGGCTATGTTATTCTCAATTGGTAATATTATAACCATTCTAATTGTATTAATCATCCTGGCATTATACAGGCAGCTTGACAGAAATAACCGTTCACTCGACAAAGTCCGCAGATATTCGGAAAAAATTACGTCTGATATCGAGGAATTTGTAGATCACAAGACCCAGGAGATGAAGAACCTTGCAATCGAGATTGATGTGCATCAGAGGACCGGGAAGGAAGTTTTGAAGCGCATCTCGAACATTGAAGAAGGTTTCAGCAGTAAGGCTTCCGAGATCGATCAAATAAATTCCAGACTCCATGAATACGAGAAAGCGATTAATGAGCTTGCCGGAATGACCGGAAAGGTTGATGAGAACCTTAAACGTCTTCATCAGGAATCGGAATTTGTAGATAAGGTCGGCAAGCGGCTGAAAGACGCCCAGGTCAGAATGGCGCAGATTGAGAAAAGTATACCCCAGATAAATGAAAAATTTGCAGTTGAAAATGAAAAGGAGCTGGAACAGCTCAGGCGTGAACTGTTTTCAGAGGTCGAACGGCAGTCAGCTGTTGTGCTGGACGGAATTGCCCAGGGCCGCGACAGCCTAGACGATTATACCGCACATATCGATGCCCTGGAACAAAAGCGTGAAGCAGCTGCGGCCGAAACCATGCGTGAGGTTTCTGCAAAGCTCGATAATCTGCTTGACGGCGCAGATGAAAAGCTCAGGGATCTTAATGATGATTTCTCTGCAAGTCTTGATTCTCTTCTTGCCTCATCGGAAGGCAAACGTGCTGAATTCACGCGGCAGATTGAAAACTCGGAAAATTCGTTCAGGGTTCATGTTGAAGAAATAGGTGACATTCTCGGCAACAAGCTTGTCACCTTCAAAGACAATATAAACAGCCTTGAAGAAACATATCAGCAGAATCTCAAGGAATCGGCTGAAAAGGCAAAACTGCTTGAAGATGATGTCTTCATGAGCCTTAAGGCATATATTGAGGAGCGTTCCCGCGATACGCGCAAGCAGATCAATAATGTCTTTGAAGAATTAAAGAAAAACACGATTGTATACCGCAGCGACATAGATAATTCGTTCGGTGAAAGTCAGTCTGAAATAACAGTATGGCGTACAAAACTGAGAAAGGAGCTCGATGACGGAACGGCCGATATTTCAGGCAGGCTGTCAGCGATGGATGAAGAATTCAGTTCTCAGCTTGCATCGCTTAAGCCCCGCACTGAAAAAATGCTCTCCGAAATAGAGGAAGAAAGCCGTGCAATGATTGAGGGTACAAAAGGTGATGTATTCAGACGCGTGGAAGATATGATTTCGACCGTGAACGAAAAGGAATCGAAACTTTCCGAGTTCGAAGAGAACCTTGCCTATAAACTGACCCGTATTGAAGAATTGACTTCCGATATTGACCTGCTTGAGAATAACCTCAGGCAGATGGTCGACAAGGCTGTGGAGGATGTAAGTTCCGGATTTGACGATATCAGGACCGGAATGGAAGCCGGCTGGAACCGCAGCCGTGAGGAACTTCACTCGGATGTTGAAGAAACGCGCGGCATGATGACCCAGCTTGAAACTGAACTCGAATCGCTTAAATCACGGGCTTATGATAATGTTTCCGAGAAACTCAAGGATTTTGAGGATGAATTCTTCGAAGACCTGAAAGAAAAGAGCGGAATGATGGAAAAGCAGCTGAAGGAATGGCAGCTTGGAATCGATGACCGCCTGGAGGCTTTGTCGGAGGAATCAGTAAAGTCCCGCGAACAGCTTGAGGCCGGTTTTCACCAGGATCTCAATGTGAAAATTGTCAGCCTGATGGATAAAACTTCCGGTGAGTTCAGCCGTTATGAAGCTCAGGTTGAAGCCTATGAGGGTAAAATCAGGAAGAAACTCGACGGCATCGATCTTTCCGTTGATGGTATGAAATCCCGGCTTGATTCCGAACTTGAAGAGGCAAACACCGAACTTGAAGCATATCTGCGTTCCGAACTCGCAAATACAAGGAATTCAGTTGATTCGGATGTAACAAGGTTCATCAGGGATTCGGAAGCTGTGCTGCGTGAGGCTGAGGCCGCTGTAAACACCGAAAGAGGTAAGATAAAGCAGCAGATTGAAATTCAGGCCGGTGAGATTGAGCTGTGGCAGGCCAGAATACTGCAGCAGAATTCTGAAACAGAGACCTCGATTCAGGAACAGTATTCACTGCTGAAGGCTGATACGGCAGAAAAGATGGCTGCCGTCAGGGAAGCGATGAATGACCAGAAAAATGATTTTGACGCTCTGAGTGCAGAGATTCTCAGGCGAAGCCGTGAAATTCAGAATGAACTGAACCAGCAGCTGCGCGGTTTTGAAGAAAAAGCCGGGGAGATTAATGAGAATTTCTCATTATCCGGAAAACGGATGTATGAAAAGATAGAAGAGCAAAGCAGGGAACTCAGGTTCAAGCTGTCGGAAATCGAGAACAAGCTGCAGGGGTTTGTTGCCCAGACAAAGATATTTGAACGTGCTGATTCTATGAAGGAAGCTCTTGAGACGGGAATCAGTGATCTGCAGATTGAAATAACCAGGGTCACTTCACAGGCTTCCGAGATTCGTGACGCCGAGAAGAAATTCCTGACAATAAAGAAGCTTTCTGAGGATATTTCTGAAAGGGTTGCCCGGTTCAATGCGGAAAAGCGCAGGATCGACGATCTTGAATCAGATTTTCAGCGGCTGATGAAGATTTCGGAATCGGTCGAAGTGAAGCTGAACCACGTAACCTCTGCCGATGACAGTCTTCAGCTGGTTCAGGCGCGGCTCAGGGAGCTTGACGGCCTTCAGAAAGAGCTTGACGGCAAGTATGAACGCCTGCAGAAGAAGGAATCCATTGTTGATTCGACAATAGACGGGGTCGATAGAGGCTTTAAGCAGCTGAATGAGCTCGATCAGATGATCAGTACTGTCTCTGAACGGAGTATGCCGCTCACTTCGAGGCTTGACGAGCTTACCCGCAGAATTGATTTTCTGTCCAAGAATAAGAGCCAGATTGATGCAGCTATTAGTAATATTGAAACCATCGATACTGTACTGAGCGATCTTGAAGAACGGATTGAGAAGATGCAGAAAGCACGCGAGTGGCTTGCCGGAACCGAAACCAGGCTGGAAGAGGTCAATAAGCAGGCCCAGGAGCAGGTCAGGCTGCTCGGGACGCTCGTTAAAGGTTCCGAGTCAAAGATCCGGGGAGGGGGCGCTCCGACGCATGAAATCCGTGATGTTGTTATAAAACTGGCTCACCAGGGATGGACAATAGAGCAGATTGCCAAGTCTACGAAGCTGGCGCGCGGCGAGGTCGAACTAATTCTGGAACTTCAGCCTAAAAAATAGTTGACGCTTCTAGGCAACCTTATTATTTTATACACAAGGATTTGATATTCATTATCTATCTCGCTCAAACTGTGCTTAGAGGAATATATGGCGGAAAATACAGACGTGAAGGAAGATGAGATCGAGAAAGGGTCTTCCTTGAATGAGACATCCGAATCGTCCGGAAAAAAAGAAGAAAAGACAGAACCGGCTTCAGAATCCGGTAAAGGAAGCAGTAAGAAAGGCAAAGATTTAAAAGCCGAAAAGGAAATCAGGAAACTTCAGTCTGAGATTGAAGGTTATGCCGGCAAGCTTGTAGAGGCAAGGAAGGAGTTTGATGAACTCAAGGACCAGTACCTCAGGAAGCAGGCTGATTTTGAGAATTTCCGTAAAAGAATGCTTCGTGAAAAAGAAGACTCGATAAAGTTTGCGAACACGACTCTTCTTAATGATATTATAGCTGTTATTGATGATTTTGAGCGTGCGCTTCAGTCATCCGAAGAATCAAAAGATTTTGATGCGCTTCACTCGGGGATTGAACTGATCGAGAAACAGATGATCAGCATGCTTGAAACCAATTGGGGTCTTAAACGCTTCGACAGCGCCGGGCAGCCTTTTGATCCGGAAAAACATGAAGCGCTGATGATGGAAGAATCGTCAGAGTACGACACCCAGACTGTAGTTGAGGATTTCATGAAGGGATACCTTCTTCATGACAGAGTAATAAGACACGCAAAGGTAAAAGTAGCAAACCCGGCGCCCGAAAGCAAGTCAGAATCGGCTGCCGAATAACAAGAAAGATAACCTGAAAGGAGATTTAATATGGGAAGAATAATCGGAATCGACCTTGGAACAACTAATTCATGTGTAGCAGTAATGGAAGGCGGGGAACCGGTCGTAATCCAGAACTCGGAAGGACAGAGAACTACTCCGTCAATTGTGGCGTTTACCGACAAGGAAGAAAGGCTGGTAGGTCAGCCTGCAAAGAATCAGATGGTCACAAACCCGGAGAATACCATATTTTCCATTAAGAGATTTATGGGGCATAAATTTACAGAGGTACCGGAAGAGGTAAAGATGGTGCCCTACACAGTAGTGGAGGGAGCAGGCGGCGATCTGAGGGTGGATTCAAGAGGCAAGCACTATTCTCCTCCGGAGATTTCGGCTGCGATTCTTCAGAAGATGAAAAAAACTGCTGAAGACTATCTTGGAGAAACCGTTACAGAGGCTGTAATTACAGTTCCGGCCTACTTTAATGATGCGCAGCGTCAGGCAACCAAGGACGCAGGTAAAATTGCCGGCCTCGATGTAAAGAGGATCGTCAACGAACCTACAGCGGCTTCGCTTGCCTACGGAAGCGGACGCGAGAACAAGGAAGAAAAGATCGCGGTTTACGACCTCGGCGGCGGCACATTTGATATTTCAATACTTGAACTCGGCGACGGCGTTTTTGAAGTAAAGTCGACAAACGGTGATACTCACCTCGGCGGAGACAACTTCGACCAGACTGTTATAAACTGGCTGATTGACACTTTTAAGAAAGATATGTCGATCGATCTTTCAAAAGATAAAATGGCTCTTCAGAGACTGAAAGAGGCTTCTGAAAAAGCTAAAATCGAGTTGAGCTCAAGGCAGTCGACCGATATCAACCTTCCGTTCATTACAGCGGATGCGTCAGGTCCCAAGCACCTGCAGTACAACCTGACCCGGGCCCAGTTCGATCAGATGACATCGAATCTTGTTGAAAGAACAAAGCAGCCCTGTATAAATGCGTTGAAGGACGCTGGGCTTTCAGCTGCGGATATCGATGAGGTAATTCTTGTCGGCGGTTCAACCAGAATCCCAGCCGTGCAGGCAATGGTTAAGCAGATCTTCGGCAAGGAACCAAACAGGGGCGTAAACCCGGATGAAGTTGTTGCAATGGGCGCTGCAATCCAGGGCGGTATCCTCGGCGGTGACGTCAAGGACGTTCTTCTGCTCGATGTTACTCCGCTTTCTCTGGGAATCGAAACCCTCGGCGGTGTATGCACAAAGCTTATTGAGAGAAACACCACAATTCCCACAAGGAAAAGCCAGGTATTCTCCACTGCAGCCGACAGCCAGACAGCTGTTTCGATCCATGTTCTTCAGGGTGAGCGCGAGATGGCTGCACAGAACAGAACACTTGGAAATTTTGACCTTGTAGGCATTCCGCCTGCACCTAGAGGCGTTCCGCAGATTGAGGTTGCTTTTGATATCGACGCAAACGGTATTGTTCATGTTTCTGCAAAGGACCTCGGTACCGGCAAGGAACAGAAGATAAGGATAGAGTCATCATCGGGTCTTTCGGAAGCTGAAATCGAGAAGATGGTCAAGGAAGCCGAGATGAATGCAGAAGCCGACAAGAAAGAACGTGAAAAGGCTGAAGTCAAGAATGAAGCTGAGACACTCGTGTATGCAACCGAAAAATCGGTGAAAGACTACGGCGACAAGGTTTCTGAAGATGAGAAGAACAAGATCAGCGCTGCTGTTGAAGAGCTGAAATCAGCTATATCATCCAATAATGTTGAGCAGATGAAAGCGAAGATTGAGACTGTTAAGGAAGCATCGCATAAGCTTGCCGAAGAAATATACAAGGACGCCGGTGCTCAGGCACAGCAGGCGAATGCTGCCGGCGGAGCAGGCCCCGATAAGGGCGGAGCTCAGGGAGCTTCCGGACATCAGGATGATGCTCCGAAAAGCGGAAGCGTAGACGACGTCGATTTTGAGGTCGTGGATGATGAGGATGACAATAAGTAACCGAATCATCAAAATGATGAAATTATAAATAAAAAAAGGCACAGGGCGGCTTCAGCAGCATGCTTTGTGCCTTTTGTGATAAACTGATGAAACTGCTTTAAAGGTGTATAAGTTGGCTAAACGAGATTACTATGAAGTGCTCGGGGTTGAAAAAAGCTCGAGCAAGGATGAAATTAAAAAGGCATACAGAAAACTTGCGATACAGTACCATCCGGATAAAAATGCCGGAAATGCCGAAGCTGAAGAAAAATTCAAGGAAGCCACGGAAGCCTATGAGGTTTTAAGCGACGATAGAAAGAAGCAGGCCTATGATCAGTTCGGATTTGCCGGTGTGGACGGAGTCAACAGTCCCGGCGGAGGCCATGATTACTCGTCGGTTTTCAGAGATTTTGAAGATATTTTCGGCGATATGGGCGGTATTTTTGATTCGTTTTTCGGCGGCGGAAGTACCGGCAGGCGCAGAAGCAGGGGCGGTGTTTCACGCGGCTCAGATCTTCGTTATAATCTTGAGATCGATTTTACAGACGCCGTATTCGGTACTTCTGCAGAAATAAGCTATACGCATGATGTGGCCTGTAAAACCTGTAAAGGCAGCGGTGCAGCCTCCGGGACGGGGCGTAAAGTATGTCCGACTTGTCAGGGAACAGGACAGGTCCGCAGAAATTCCGGTTTTTTCTCAATAGCCTCACCCTGCCATACGTGTAACGGTGAAGGACATATTATTGAAAACCCGTGTACCGATTGTCACGGAAGCGGTCTTGCAAGAAAACAGCAGAAAATCAAAGTTACTATTCCGGCCGGAATTGAAAACGGAAAGCGAATAGCGATTCCCGGTCAGGGTGATGCCGGAGCCAACGGCGGTAAAAGCGGGGATCTCTATGTTTATATAAAGATTAAGCCGCACAAGTATTTTGAACGCGACGGCAATAATGTCTATTGTGCCCTGCCTATAACATTTACCCAGGCGGGTCTGGGCGCAGATGTTTTTGTGAAAAACCTTGAAAATAAAAAGATAAAACTCAAAATACCGGCCGGAACACAGACAGGAAAAATCCTCAGGCTCAAGAACGAAGGTATTCCGTATCTGCAGAACAAGACGCGGAAGGGCGATATGTATATTAAAATTATCGTTGAAACTCCCCAGAGATTGAGTACGAAGGCAAAAGAGCTTCTGAAACAGTTTGCCTCGATACAGGGAGAAGAAGAAGCCCCGGAACCAATCCCACTGACCGAATTATAATACAAAACTACCAGTTTTTATCCGATAATCAGACAGACAGCTTTTGGTTAAGGATAAAATATGCGGAAATTGGTTTTATTTACGGTACTGCTTACGGCAATACTGCTGCCCCTGTCCGCTCAGGACGGGGGTGATGATACAAATTCAGACGGTAAACCGGATCGCTGGGTCATCATGTCGGGCGGACTTGTCGGAGAAATCAGGATAGACCGTGATTATAACGGCGAAGTAGATTATATAGTCATCTACGATTCCAAATCAGAAAAGAAGGAAGAGATCCTCGATTTTAATTTTGACGGGGTGATGGATGACTATTATTTTTACAGCTCCGGCAAGATGATAAGGCGGGAGATTGATACCAATTTTGATGGTAAAATTGATGTATGGGTCTACCTGGACGGGATATATATTCAAAAATATGAGAAAGATACAGATTTTGACGGTGTAATCGACGTTACGAAGGATTATACCGGGGAGTAGTTTTGGAGAAGATTATAACCGGCCTGCACGGAATTGAAGAAGCAGTACGAACCGGTAAACAGAGCGGCAGATTATTTGTCTCGAGAAAAAGTACCAGAATAGACTCAATCAAATCATCAGCGGCAAATCACGGAATAGAAGTTGTTAATCTTCCGCCCGCCGAGATGAATAAACGTTTCGGTGAAAACAGGGGGGCTGTTCTTCAGTTGTTTACTTCCCCGTCGGCAGTTTCCGGAAGGAAGGTCGGGCAGGATCAGGCCAGGCTCTCTGGAAAGTCCTTTGAAGAAATTGTGGACTCCCTCGAAGGGGAAAATCCGCTTATTATAATCCTTGACGGGGTAACGGATCCCCATAACTTCGGCGCCATTCTTCGGTCCGCAGATCAGTTCGGTGCCGACCTTGTTGTGACAAGAAACAGGCGTTCCGCCTCGGAAAATGATACCGTGGCCAGGACTTCTTCGGGGGCAGTCAATTTTGTTAATACTGTAACGGTCAACAATCTTGTGCGGGCCGCTGAATACCTTAAAGAGCACGGCTTCTGGGTATATGCTGCCGATATGGGCGACGAACCGCTGTACAGGGTTAATCTTCGCGGAAA
>QKCC01000275.1 GCA_003245835.1 Spirochaetales bacterium
ATCGGAGGCGGATTGGTATCAGGGTTTGTACATCTTTTCAGACCGGAGGGGATGAACAGCACGGCATATGCTGCACTCAAGACATTATATACCGGCCTATGCGCAGCATTGACCGCCGCACTTGCCGTAAGGAGCTCGGAGCCGGAGACCTACCAGAGGTAGGTCATCGGATTTACAGGTGTATTGTTTTTGTAGATTGAAAAATGCAGATGGGGTCCTGTACTTCTTCCGGTATTTCCCATCTCGCCTACTTTTTCGTTCTGATAGATATATTCACCCTTTCGAACTGTTACCCTGTTCAGGTGTCCGTAGAGGCTCTGATAACCGTTGGAATGCTTGATAATTACATATTTCCCGTAGCCTGTGGGCTGGTCGCCTATATCTACAACAAGACCGGACATAGTTGCAACAACCCTCGTACCCGTCTGATTTGCCAGGTCTATACCGTTATGAAACCGCGTTTTTCCGGTAAATGGATCAGGCCTGTATCCGAAACCGGACGAAAATCGTCCTGCAGTCGGGTAGATAAACAGGGTTCCCATAGCCTTTTTGTAGTCGAATTCATTCATAGATGCGCCCGGAATAAACAGAGTTTCTCCAGGTTTCAATACGTCTGATTCAAGGTTGTTAGCATCGAGTATGCTGTTCACCGTTGTATTGTTCTTTTTGGCTATTGAGGCAATTGAATCGCCGGCTTTCACCTCATAAGGGATTCCGTCGTACCCGGGAATCTTCAATTCCGTACCGACCTGAAGTCTTCTTACATCGGTAATCTTGTTGAAGCTGATAAGCGTTCCTATCTTTACGTTATGGTTTTTCGATATCTCCGACAGGGTATCACCGGCCTTAACCGTATAACTTATTGGGTCACCTGAACTCAGCAGAACCGGTTCGATACCGCTTAATTCACCGGAACCCTGACCGCTGTAATCGGCGGGAAGACTATCGTAAAGTACATCCTCTATGGCAGCTTCCTGGTATAGCGCCAATCCGTCAAACATTCTGAGTTCGTGAATATAACTGATAATAAAAAATGCAGCGGCTGCCGCAGCGGCTGCTGATGCACCTGTTATGAGTATAGCCTTCGTGTTGATACCGGAAAATTTCTTCCTGAGATTCGAAAAGAATTTACCCGCTTCAACTGCAAAACCCGGTCCCGACTTTCCCGGGGATACTGATCTCTTCTTCACATGCTGCCGTGACTTTCCGGAGGCGGAAACGTTTTTCCTCCGCCGGGGTTTGATTTTGTTTTTCAGACGGTACATTATACCATCTGAAGATGAAAAAGAGGAAGTACCTCCAGTATTCTGGTACCTGAACCGCGATGCAGCTTCAATAAGAGATTTGGTTGATCCTGTATTTCCGGCATTCGAGTGCCGTTTTGCAATCTTTTGTCTGTCAATTAAATCAGTCATAATACTTACACTATTCATATCGACAATTTTACGATCACATATTACTATAAGATGCTTAATTATGTGGAAGTTTTTACTGCTGTCGCTTTCTATTATAACCTTTTTTTCAGTAATTTTTCTGGATATTTACAGGGTTACCGGTAGTTCTATGGAACCGGAATATAAAGAGGGCGATCTTGTCATCATTGTAAAATACAGAGGACTTTACCATGATATACAGGAAGGTGATGCAGTTGTATTTATCAGCCCTGAAACGGGCAGACCGATACTCAAGGAATGCCGGTATATCGACGGTGACGAAGCATTTTTGACCGGAACAAATCTTCCGGAATCTACAGATTCGAGACATTTCGGCCGAATATCTATTGAAGACATCAAGGGATGGGTATGGATAAAAATATAAAAATCAGATTCATCTTTTTTTCAGCAGTGACCGCTGTTATTGCTGTCTTAATTGTAGTACGTTTTTTCAACCTGATGATCCTTCAGCATACCCCGAACGAAACAAGTACTGAAAAACCCGCGGTAGAAAGAGGGCCGATTCTCGACCGCAACGGCAGAATTCTCGCAATCCAGAATCAGCTCGACTCAGTGGAAACGTGGATACCTTATATCGATAACAAGGAAGAAACCGCAAAACTTTTATCCGAAGCGCTCGAGCTCGACTATAACAAACTGCTTGAAGATCTGACGACAAGGCGCGGCAGTATGTGGATCAAGCGCAAGATAACCCCGTCGGAAAGCGATGCAGTCAAAGAGCTCGTTGATCAGGGCAAACTTGAAGGTATCTATCTTCGAAAAGAATATGGAAGGAACTACCCCAAACAAAGGCTCGCGTCGCATATAATCGGTTATACCGGAACCGACAACATCGGGCTTGACGGTATTGAATACACAATGAACGATATACTCTCGCCGAAACCCTCCGTCTCGGGGAAAAATGATATTTACGGAAATCAGCTGTTTCTGACTATAGATTCGAATATAGAATTTTTTGCGGAGAAATTTGCAGCCGAAGCACTCGTTGAACACAAGGCTGAATCAGTAATGGTAGTCGTTATGGATGCGAAGAATGCAGATGTTCTTGCATGCGCATCCGTGCCGGACTTTGACCCGAACACTTTTTCTGATTTCAGTGAAAGTGAAAGAAAGAATAGGGCCTTCTCGATGGCTTATGAGCCCGGTTCCGTTATGAAGGTATTCAGCATAGCTTCCTTTATAGAACTTGGAGGAATCGGCGTTAATACGCATTTCTACTGCGGGGGAACCTACGTCAGTGATGACTTTCCTACCCCAATCGGAGATCTCGGCGTCTACGGAGATCTCACACCGGCCGGCATAATAAAATACTCCAGCAATGTCGGGGCGGCCTACGCGTCCGAAACAGTCAGCAAGGAAGATTTCTACCAGATGCTTCTTTCTCTCGGCTTCGGCAGCCAGACGCAGATGCCGATTCCCGGCGAATCATCGGGACTGCTCAGAAGCCCTGACCGTTGGTCGGCCAGATCAAAACCCACAATAGCATTCGGCCAGGAAATGCTTGTATCAGCCATCCAGATGGCGACAGCATCTACCGTTTTCTCGAACGGGGGCGTTCTGCTTAAACCTCATATAATTGATAAGATACTGTCGCCTGACGGACAGACAATAGAGCATATGGAGCGTGAACCGCTTAAGAGGGTCTTCAGTCCCGAAACTGCGAAAGCAATGCTTCTGATGATGGAAACAGCCACAGAGGAAGGCGGAACCGCACACCGAATGCGGACCGAAGGACTGCGGATTTCTGCAAAAACCGGAACAAGCCAGGTTATTGATCCGTCGACCGGGACCTATTCCGACGAGAATTTTATTGCCTCTGCGCTCGCAATTTTTCCGACCGAGGACCCCCAGCTGATAATCTATGTTGTCATCCAGAACCCGAAAGGTTCATCATACTACGGCGGACGGATTGCTTCGCCGATAGTCAAGAAGATGATAGACGAAACCGTACCATACCTCGGAATCAGGCGTTCGACAGATACTGTGCTTGAACACAGCGGAAAGATAACAATTCCTGAGAATCTCAACATCACTGTCGGCGATACGGTTCCGGATTTCACCGGAATGCCCAAAAGAAAACTCCTTAATCTCTTTAATGACAGCAGGCTCATCATTAAATTCAGCGGAGAGGGCTGGGTTGTCAGACAGACACCGGCGGCCGGGACCCCGGTAACAAACGGCATGGAGATTCAGCTTGATTTCGAGTGATGCCCGGGATTTTTATTCTCTCAATATAGAGGTTCTGCATAATAAATACCCCGGTTTTAAAAATGATATAATTTCCAAATATTCTCCGGCGAACGACATAGCAGTATCAGAGACGGCAGACGGCCTTGCTTCGGCCAGAATTGACAATATCTGGATACATTCCTCAAGACAGCCCGAAAAAGAGGCAAGAAGGCTTGCTGAAAGCGGTTTGAAGTGGAAATACGGGCTTTGCCTGATATACGGGTTCGGGCTTGGTTACCATGTAGAGGCCGTAAGAAAATATTACCCGGAACTCGAGATTCTTGTCATAGAACCGGAACCGGGTATTTTTCTTAAAGCGCTCGAACTTCGTGACTTTACCGAACTCTTCAGTTCCGACAAGGTCGGCCTCCTGCTTGATACCCCTCCGGGCGTTCTTTCCGGAATACTCAGCAGGCATCAGACTTCGCGTATTCAGACAATTAAACTCCGATCCGTGCTGAACAGAAATATTGAGTATTTTACAGCGGTTGACCAGAAGGTCCAGACTTTTCTGAGAAAACGAGAAACAAATATGAACACTCTGAACCGCTTCGGAAGAACCTGGACACGCAACCTCTTCAGAAACATCGAGGTATTCAGTGAAGCCCGCGACTGCGGCATTCTGTTCGGACAGTTTACGGAATTCCCGGCACTTGTACTTGCAGCAGGACCGAGCCTTGACCTGATAGGACCGCTGCTGCCCAAACTGGTCAGGAAGGCTGTACTTATATGTGTTGATACCTCGCTCAGAGCAGTGCTTTCGTACGGTGTTGTGCCTGACTTCATTGCTGTGGTTGATCCACAGTACCTGAATACCCGGCACCTCGATCATTTGCTTGATTCGCTGCCGGTCGCTGAGCACTCGGTCCTGATATCGGAAAGCTCAACACATCCTGCAGTGTTCAGAGATATCAGGATTCCTGTACTCTTCTATAAATCATTTTTTCCATTGGGCCGGGTTATTGAAAGGCATGCAGGAATTAAATCACAGATAGGTGCAGGAGGTTCAGTATCCACAACCGCATGGGACTTTGCCAAGCGGCTCGGATGCAGGGAAATATATACCGGAGGTCTCGACCTGGGCTTTCCCTGTCAGAATACTCACTGCAGAACCAGTCTTTCATCTCTGTACACCGCAGCGGGGACAGAGAAATTAAATCCTATAGAGACAATTAACTTCAGGAATGTCCGCAGCGCGGACCCCTACCCTGTACCGAACAACTGCGGCGGCGAGACGCTTACCGACAAGCGTCTCGAAATCTATAAATGGTGGTTTGAAGGCCAGATGGATGAAGCCGATAATCGCAGTTATTATAATGTATCTGAATTCGGAATCAGAATAAACGGTATGGAGTATAGATCTGTTGAAGAGCTTTTAAAAAAACCGGATACAGGAGCAGCTAAAAGACGTATAATCACGGAAATCCTTGCAGAAAACAAAAGGACCGATGAAAATGATTTTAAATCGATCGGTAAAATAATACAGGCGGTAATTGATGAATGCCGGCGACTTGAAGAAGTCTGCAGTTCAGCACTCGCTATTCTTGAATCTGTTAAAATTTCTGATAGCGATGCAATCAGTGCATATCTGGATGAACTTTCGCTGCTTGATAACAAAATCTCAGAGTCGCCGTCGAAAGACATCACCGGATTCATCATTCAGCCTGTGCTGAATGAAATTATCGATAATGACGATAATGTCATCAGAAATTCGGAACTGCTTTACACAAATATGCTTGAGGCATGCAGGTTCAACAGGATTCATGCAGAACGCGCGGCAGCAAGAATGGCATAAAAAAAACGGTATGCCTGGACGTTTGCGCATACCGTTAATTATCAAGTCGGGGTTTTCCCTTAATATTTATTTCGGCGAATATTCCGGAATCTTTAACGGTTTATTTAGTAAATTCTACAAATAATTCAGGGGAAAACCATCCGCAGGCTGAATGAACGCCCCGTTATGTTTACAAGCTCAAGTTCTCCGCTGCGGGTCCTGATTCGGCTGTTCACAAGATCGAGTCCGACCCCCCTTCCGGCGTACTCTTCTGACAGGGCCCTGGTTGTGAACCCGGGCTGTATCAGCAGCTCGAGAAGCTGCTGATCGTCAATGATTCCCTCAAATTTTTCGGGATTGGATGCAGTATCGATACCGGCACCGTCATCGGCTATAAGAATACTCAGTCCCTGAGGACCCTTTTCTACAGTTACGGTAATTGTTCCGGTTTCAAATTTGCCTGAATCCAGACGCTGTTCCGGTGTTTCAATACCATGCACCACCGAGTTTCTGATAATCTGAAGGATCGGCTCTGAAATAAAATCGGCAAAGTCCCTCTGAACCCTCGGGTTATCATCGTTAAACACCAGTTCAACCTTTTTACCCAGTTTAGATGCAAGGTCTCTTGCCGTCCGCTTGTAACCGCTGAAATGTGAATTGAAATCAACGGTCTGCAGATTTGACATCATCTTTTCTATACTGTCCGAGATAGTTTCGAGCCCCTTCAGCTCATACTCGGCGGCGGCTGCGCTCTCACCGTTTCCGAATACGGAATTCAGGTCTGAAAGCCGCTTCTTAATCTCGGTCACATATTCGCTGATGGCATCTATCTCCTGCGCTTCCACACTTATATAGCGTTCATGCGCAACCGTCTGTGGATTCAGCTGGATATCCTGCTCCCGCACATCGTTTTCATGAACAGGTTCGTTCTGAAGTTCCTTGCCGTAATCAAGCTGAGTGAGCTGAATATCTATTATCTGGTCTATCGACAGCATGGATTCGATTTTAGCCGCTGTTTGAGCAGTACTTAAAATAACTTTAATGCCGTCATCCACCTGTTCGGCCATAACATCAAACGGAGGATCTACTTTTATAACATTCATTTCCTGTTCGAGGTTGCTCAAAGCAAGGTAAGCCCTCGGGTATTTCATCGGTTCATCAGCAGCTATAAAAAATGAAAGGCTGTAGAGTTTTTCACCACGGCCTCGTGCTTCCTTAATCAGCATTATTTCAAAGCTGCTGTAAGGAGCTTCGGCACCGGATGCCATATATTTTTCAGCGAAAATCCCCTGTTCTGCTATATCATCTTCATCAGGATCTGACAGCTCTTCCAGCTCGGCTTCATCGGAACTTTTCGAAACTGAAGAAAGTTTCTCGATCTTATCAATAGTTGAAAAACAGAATTCAATCAACGCAGGATCAACTTCAACAGCCTGCCCCACATTCCTCAGCGGTTCAATAGCAGACTCCATATCGTGTGCTGCTGTTTTTATTTCTTCAAAATCGAGATAGGCAGCTTCAGATTTTATCGAATGTATACACCGGAAGATGTGATTTATCAGATCGCCTGAATACCCTTCATTTTCAAGTTTTATCAGATTTTCATTAATTTCATCTATAAATTTCCTGGTATCCTGTTTGAAGGTGCTGTAAATGCTGCCTTCCGCCATATCAGTCATGTCCATATCCAGTCTGCATATATAACGAAATGATGAGATCCACTTCACCCCGGTTGACCCCAAGTTTGGAAGCAATAATCGTCGAATCAATCCCGCTCTTGTGCAGTTCAATTATTTTTTCTTTTAAATCAATACTTTCGTTAATCTTTTTCTCGGGAACTTTAAGGGAGGTAACCATTCCCGACATAGTATTCATTTTATTAAGATGTGAATAAGTCAGTTCACTTATATTCTTTTCGGGACCGGTCTGGTCGGGAATTTCAAACAGCAGCTGATCATTTGCCTTTCCAGCAGCATTCCGCTCGTTGTCAACACGGACATTGGACGGCTGCTGCCTGCGCTCCGCAGAATCATCTGAAACCGTCGCTTTATGTTCCGCGGCCTGTCCGGACAAAGACTTTGCGGCAGGCTCAACCGGAACAGCCTTCCGCAGCAGAGTAATTCTCTTTTCAGCTGTTTTTATTATTTCTTCAAGCTCCCTGATTTTATCTTCAATAATCAGGATATTTCTTTCAGTAGCCTGATTTATCTCGGCAAGAATAACGTCAAGATCGCCGGACAGCGCCTCTGAAATCCTCTCAGAATCCGTAAGCCTGTCGATCCTTCTCCGCAGAAAAAGGTACATAACGGCCAGTACCATCAAACTTATCAGAAAAAAAACAATATTAAGCATCATAGCGCTCATCCGGAAATATCAATGTGGTGCCCGATGTCCGGGTCCTCAAAGTATTTTTTTTCTTTTTTCTCTTCAACTTCTTCCTTTTTATGCTCGCCTTCTTTTCCGCCGGCGGAACCTTCCCGCCGCTTCTGCTCTTCCTCTTTTATCTTATCGATACCGGTTTCAATATCCTTGGATTCGGCAACACGATGGTTTTTTTCATCCGCTTTCCGCACCATCTCATCGGCCTGCTTATCCTGCTGTGCAATCTCCGCACTCCGTTCAGCAGCCTGCTGCTGTCCGACGTTCTTGAGGTTGCTGTATAAAATCTGCAAATCAAGCGGTGATACCGACATTAGCTCCTTATCGTCAAATCTTCCTCAATAGGTTCATACTTGATAGCTTTGACGTCCCCTTCTTCATTCACAAAAGTCACGCTGCTGTAGTCATTTCTGATTCGCAGCGGTGCGTCTTTAATCATTAACCTGACACCAGGGAAAACCTTGGATGCGGCCGAAATCTTGCCGACATACTTGAGCGATGCAAGATACTCCCTGATTCTTTTAATCTCTTCCTCAAGGTTCAGTATACCGTCCTGAAGTTCCTGCTTCTGGTTCTTCAGCTCTACAAGGTATTCTTCTTTATCATCGGGAAGTTTCTTCTTTTTCTTCTTAAAATTCTCAAGAGTAATAATATTTCTTTCTATATCATCAATTTGGCTGGTCTGTGTGGACAGGTTCTGTTCCAGCTGTGTAAGTTTTTCCTTGCTTTTCGGATCCCAGCCTACCTCGAGAAGGGTTTCAGAACCGGATGCCGACCCCAGAGTTTTTGCGTGGATCTCTTCAGTCGCACGGAGCCTGCCTCCGACTATAGTTGCCCTCTTACCCATACATACAATCAGCCGGTTCGATACTACGTTCGAATTAATAATTCCGTCAGTGGCAATTACGGCATCTTCACAATCGACATTGGCATTCTCTATAAACTTAGCCCAGACAGTTCGCCCTGAGCGGACATTTCCTTCCGATTTTCCGTTTATACCCTGATGCACGATTACATCGCCTTCAGCATCCAGCTCCGCTTTACCAACGTTACCCATTACCTCGATATTGCCGGATGCCTTAACCTTGAAACCGTCCTCTACGCTGCCTTTGACCATGACCGATCCGAGAAAAATAATATTTCCGCCTGATTTAAGATTGACATCTCCATTGACAAAATAAACGGGTTCAACTGAAAGCTTGCCGCCGCCGGCCAGCATCACCTGTCCGTTGATTTCGGCGATAGCAGTCATTCCGTCATCGGAAATTTTTACATTTTTACCGATGTTAAAATCAACATCATTTCCTGGTTTCGCAGGAAGAAGCCTGCCGGTTACAGTACGCCCGGCCTTTCCGTCCTCATGCGGAACCTTCCGCGCGATAATCTGGCCTTCTACGACGTTCTGAATCTGGTTCATTTCCTTAAAATCAACCTTGCCGCGCTTCTCCTTGAAACTTACCTGTGAATTGTTTTCATCAAAATTATAGATAATTTTAGCGTCGTTTCCGTTAACCGGCTTTGCGCCCTCGGCTACAAGAACCGGTGTATCATAAACCGGGTGATCTTCGAGCTCAGCAATAGCATCTTCCATTATACCGTGAATGATACCGTTTGCCTTCAGCAGTCCTATCATACCGTTTGCGGTTATATCAGCACCGCCATGTCCGGGCTCCCTGATAATGATATTGGCCTTCATGTCCAGATCGATAACTTCAACGGTCATCAATGCATCGTTCATCGGGTTATATGCATAATCAGCTATTCGGACTTTTTCCCTGTCGGCTGCTTTAACTACCCTGGCCATCAGCTTCTCATCGAAATCATTTATTCCGCGGGTTTTCAACTTCATTGCAACTTCACGTTCAGTGACTCTTTTACCGTTACCGACCGGAGGGTAAACCTTTAAAAAGACACCTTCCTGGTAGAACCGGATAATTGCTTCTCCGTCACGGTCCTTATGCACGTCACCCATCATATCGTCATCACCGAAATTCAGATCGAAGGCATCGTCATCAAACGCGGAAGATTTCTCGGTAACGACTTCATACGCTATTAAAAGGCAGCTTTTCTTTCCGTAACCGAGGAAGCCCGATGAAGGATGTTCAAGCACTTCATATTCTATTTTCTTTAATGGTACGTTGAGCTCGATGGATGCCTGTTCGAGAGCTTCATCTATAGTCGAACCGCTGACCTGAACGGTTCTTCGGGACCTGTCATCCTCAGCCTGTTTCCGCATGAACTCTCTCAATTCAGACAACTGAACCATAATCTATAGTATCCCCCGCTTCAGGCTGGTCAGCTTTGACCTAAGACGCATAATTGCCTTGGTATGCAGCTGAGAAACCCTGGATTCCGTTACTTCAAGTACTTTGCCGATTTCCTTGAGGGTTAAATCCTCGTAATAGTAAAGTACAAGCACCTTCTTTTCCTTCTCGGGAAGTTCATTAATTGCTTCTATAATGACCCGTTTAATTTCATCTTTTTCGACGATAATATCCGGATTAAGCCCCTGCGGGGATTCGATGCTGTCAACAATTGAAACCTTGTCGTTGTCTTCTCCAGTGTACCAAACATCATTCAACGATAAAATTGATGTTCCGCTTATTTTCAGAATCGTCTTCTGATATTCCTGCAGGTCCATCCCCATCTCGAACGCAATCTCGTTATCGGTGACTGATCTTCCGAGCGAGGCTTCAAGCCGATGAACGGTTTCTTCAACCTCTCTGGATTTCTGCCTGACAGAACGCGGTACCCAGTCAATGGATCTCAGCTCATCAAAAATTGCACCCCTGATTCTGGTAACGGCATATGTTTTAAACTTGACATGTTTATCGGGGTCAAATTTTTCTATCGCGTCAAATAATCCGAATACCCCGTAACCGACTAAATCATCGAATTCAATATTATGAGGCATACCGACGGCAACCTTGCCTGCGACATATTTAACCAGCGGAGCATACTGTTTTACAAAGAGATCCCGTATAGCCGGATCTCTGGAGTTCTTATACATCGCCCATAATTCGTCTTCGGACTTGCTCCGTAGCAACTTTGCTTCCATCTGTTAACCTTCCTGGTCCTTTTTTAATATCGTCTGTACTGCCTTGGCCATCTCCTGGGTGTCGTGCCTGCTGCCCAAAATTTCCGCTCCTCCGGCCTCTCCTAAACCATCAATGCTGTTTAATCCATCTTCAGCTTCTTCTGCTTCTTCCTGTACAAAACTGTCAGAAAATACACTAATATCGGGCAGGTCTCCGGCCTTTCCGTTCCCTGATTTTTTACCCTGTCCTGTTCCATTTCTGCCGTTCTTTGCAGCCGGAGCGCTTTGGATCACTACCGGTTCATCGCTGTTATCTTCATCATCAAGTGCTTCAGCATCATCGAGTTCTTCAACATCTTCTGCCTCATCACTGTCTTTGTACTGTCCCTTCTTTACCTGACCGGACTCTGATGCATCAAACTCATCAAAGATTGCATCCTTGTCCTTTCGGCCTTCGTTTTCATCTTCGATTGTTATATCAAGATTTTTACCGCTTATGGATTCCGAATTATCTTCACCATCTATTATAACGGAAGTTTCAGAATTTTCAGAACTATCATCAGAAGTTTCATCAAGAAGTTCAGGAATAAATTTCTCGACTATCTTCATAATACCCAAACTGACAGCTGCAAAACCGGCGGCAAAAAGGAAAGCCCGGAAGATAAGAACTCCGAAAGAAACTCTCCCGAAAATACCAGTAATTAAAGAGAGAACGAACCCGAAAATTCCGAATCCGGCGGCAATGGTTTTCCAGCTTTCAATTTTTTCACTAAACATTCATTTCAGCTTATTTCAAAACACTTTCACAGTCAAGGACTGACTTTCAGAGCTTACATACCTCCGAAAAGCCGCTTCAGAAATCTTGAAACGCCCCCTCCCTCTTTATATTCAACCTTTTCAAGACGGCCCGCAATATGCTTCAGACAGATTGCAGCCTTCGATCCCGGTTCGGCAATCAAAAACGGCTTCTGCTTGATAACAGATGCAGAAACAACTGGATCATCATAAACATAACCAAGGTAATCTACCTTGAGATTTAAAAACTGCCCCGCAATACTGATTACCCGCTCAGAGACCTTTTTCCCTTCAGTGACGCTTTTCACACGGTTAACTACAAGTTTCAGGGAAAGATTCATATTGTCTATTTCAGTGGCAATGATTTTAATAATACCGTAGGCATCGGTAATAGCGGTCGGCTCCGGGGTGGTCACAATTATTGCATCGTCGGCAGCAGCAATGAACGCCAGAACGTTATTAGACACACCCGCACTTGTATCAATAATTATTACATCGGCGGCGGAAAGATCCGACATCTCATTGATAAAAACAGTCCGTTCTTCATCAGTAAGATTTGCAATTTTTGAAAATCCTGATGCGCCGGCTACAATCTGAATACCGTAATTTGTGTTCAGAAGGATTTCACGCATACTCTTCTGTTTTCTGATTACATGATACAGATTATATTTTGGGATTATGCCGAGTGCCACATTGACGTTTGCCAGCCCCAAATCGGCATCAAGAACGATAACCTTTTTGCCGAGCTGCGCATATGCTATTGCTAGGTTGACTGAAATATTTGTCTTGCCGACGCCGCCTTTTCCGCTCGATACTGCGATAATACGGGTTTTATTTTCATCTGATCCGGAAGACTCCTGTCTGCCCTTCATCATTTCACGTAACTGTTCTGCCTGGTCCGTCATCACTCACTCCGTGCTACTGTATAATAAGGGATTCTTTAGCTCTGAATCCCTCAAGCCTTCTCAACAAGCCTGCTTTTCCGGCTCTTTCGATATCCTGCGGAACCCCCTGACCGTCTGTTACATAGGCTACCGGTGTTTTAATTTCATTCAGAACCGATATCACATTACCCAGTTTCAGAGTTTCGTCAAGCTTGGTCAAAATAACACCGTCGTATCCGAAGGCTGCAAATTCATTAAATATTTCCTTAAGGTCTCCTGCTTTTGTGGTAGCACTGACTGTAAGAAAAATTTCCGAGTCCTGACCGCACACCTCAAGCAGCTCCCTCATCTGGGCAAGATTCTGATAATCGCGCGGCGATCTTCCCATGGTATCAATCAGAATCAGGTCAGCTGCCTGGTATAAAACGATCTTGCTTTTTAGTTCATCAATGGATTCCACGCATGAAACAGGAATATTCATCAGATCACCATAAGTCTGAATTTGTCCCTTGGCGCCGATTCGATAGTTATCTATAGTGATCATTCTTACATTTTTAGGTGTTTCACCCTTTATACCGAGTCCGTTCAGGGCAGCCAATTTGGCGATAGTCGTTGTTTTACCGACGCCTGTCGGGCCTACAAGGATCATCACCTTGCCTTTACGGGCCGGGGTATCGTTATAGATTTCTATGCAGTCTCCCATCCACTCAAGGGTTTTCTGCTGAACAAATTCATAATCATTAAGCTGTTCAAGAGAAAGCTCTGAGCGCAGTCTTGTACTAATCTTTTTTACCACGTTGTATGAAAAATCATTGCGTACAAGAAGTTCTTCTATCTTTTCGATTGATTCCGGTTCTGTCTGGACTGCCGTACCGGTCCGGGATTCTATTTTTTCGTCAATCGCTTCAACCATCTTCAGCACCCTGTTCAGGGTATCTTCACGCTTGACACCGGCAGCTTCTATGATCTTCCTTTTCTCAGCGTCAAAACTTTTTTTGGTACTGATCATTGTTTCGTTATTCCTGTAGCCTTCCACCTCTACACCTTCCTTCGAAAACATACCCAAAAAACCGCCGTACCTTATACTGCGATGATTGAGTATTTTCGCGTTTTCACCATAGAGAGATTTTACTTTCGTAACAGCTTCCATGTACGATGTTCCCTGCATCTTGAAATATTCCATTTATTGACTAACCTCTTGTTCTATATTACTTTCTTCAAGTGAAATCTCACCTAACGTTTCAATATTCGCATTTGATACAACCTCAGGTACAGATAATACGACTATTCCCGGAAAATCCCTTTTAAGACTAGCCTTCACAAGCGCCCTTACTGCCTCCGAACACAATATAATCGGAAAAACTCCAACCTGCTCAACAGCCCTTATCATATTGGCCACACTGTTAATCCATTTCCGCTGTATCCCCGGTTCGAGTGCAGCCATAACCCCGGTTGCAGTCTCTATTTTGGATTCTCCGATTATCTGTTCCAGCCTGGGCTGAATCGTCAACACCCTGATTACCTTGTCATCATCCGCATACTGCAGGCAGATCTGCCTCGAAAGGGTCTGCCGGACTTTCTCAATAAGGAAGGTAGTGTCCTTTGTAACTGTTATATAATCAGCGATTGTTTCAAGTATGGGAACCATGTTCCTGATAGAAACCTGCTCCACAAGCAGCCCCTGAAGAACCTTCTGCACTTCGCCGGTTCCCATAGCCTTGGTAACTTCATCAACAACAGCAGAGTAATCGCTGCGCAGACTGTCGAGAATCTTCTGCACTTCCTGACGTCCGAGCATTTCATGCGCATGCTTCTTGATAATTTCGGTCAGATGAGTCGCTATGATTGAAGGTGAATCTACTACAGTATATCCAAGCCTTTCGGCCCTGTCACGGTCTTCCTCGGTTATCCACTTCGCCGGCAGCCCGAAGGTCGGGTCAACTGCCGATTCACCCTGAATCTCATCATCCGCGTTGCCCGGGTTAATCGCAAGATATAGTCCGGACCGTATTACAGCCTTTCCTACCTCAACACCCTTAATCTTTATGCAGTATTCGGCAGGTTCCAGCCTCATGTTATCTACAATACGGATCTTCGGAACGACAAGCCCGAGTTCGAGGGCAGATTCACGCCTGATTCTTGTTATCCGGTCAAGAAGCTCCGCTCCGTGGTCTTTGTCAACAAGCGGAATCAGACCGTAGCCAAGCTCGATGGACAGCTGGTCAAGCGGCACAATCGGGGACATCTCGGCCGGTTCGCCGGACGGACGCTGCGCTGCTTCCGCTTCCATCGCTTCGAAGTTCTTGACCTTCTGTTCGCGCCGGCGCAGCCTGAATCCTATATAAAACAGTAATGCAGCCATCGGAATCAGGACATACCAGGGGAAACCCGGAAGAAGACCGAGGACGACAAGAAAGCCGGCACCAACCCAGTAGATCTGACCCTGAGCGGCAAACTGCTTGGTTACATCGTTTCCGAATGTTCCGTCCGATATTGCCCTGGTAACAATAAGACCAGTAGCTGTTGATATGAACAGCGCAGGGAACTGGCTTACAAGGCCGTCGCCGATCGCAAATGTAATGTAGGTTGAGATTGCTGAACTGGCCGGTTCGCCGTGAAGCATCATTCCGACAATCAGTCCGCCGACAATATTGATTACTGTCATCAGAATACCGATCTTTACGTTGCCTGAAACGAATTTTGAAGCTCCGTCCATTGCCCCGTAAAAATCAGCTTCTTTCTGCAGATCTGACTTCTTCCTTGTTGCCTCTTCCTCGGTTATCGCACCGGAGTTGTATTCAGCCTCGATAGCCATCTGCTTGCCGGGGAGCGAATCGAGGGTAAACCTTGCTGCAACCTCTGCAACCCTGGTAGCACCCTTGGTTATAACAATAAACTGTACTGCAATCAGAACGATAAATATTATCAATCCGATAACAAGACCTTCGGTACCTGATGTACCGACGACGAAGGTTGCAAATCCGCGAACAATTTTGCCGTTAAACTCGGCCCCTCGCGAAAGAATGAGCCTGGTTGACGAAACGTTCAGTGCAAGACCGAAAATCGTTGTTACAAGCAGCAGTGTCGGGAAAATTGAAAAATCGAGCGCTCTTTTTGTATACAGCGTGATTAGGATAATCATAACGCTGAGTACAAGGTTCGACGCCATAAGCAGATCGAGCAGTACCGTCGGCAGCGGGATAAGAAGCATCATTACTACAAAAATTACACCGATCGCTACAAATACGTCGGTCTTCTGGCCGGCAAAGGCCCTCAGCACAGCTCCGCGCAGTCCCTGATTATCGGACATTATACTACATCCTCCATATTATCTCCGCGCAGCCGGTAAACCTCTGCAAGAATGACCGCCATTGCCTGGTAGTACTGTTCCGGAATAATATCACCGATTTCGACCTCGGCATAAAGCGCTCTTGCAAGAGGCTTGTTTTCCATGATCGGAACAGAGTTTTCTTCAGCAATCGCCCTGATTCTGAATGCCATATTATCCTGGCCCTTTGCGGTAACCATCGGCGCCTGCATGCTTTTGCGGTCCCACTGCATTACAACTGCAAAATGGGTCGGGTTCGTTATGACTACGTCGGCATCGGGAATTTTCCGCATCATGTCGCGGGTCATGATGTCCCTCATCCGTTCTCTCAGGCGGCTCTTAATGAGCGGATCACCTTCGGTCATTTTGCGCTCTTCTTTCACTTCCTGTTTTGACATTTTCAGCGAATCAATGTGCTGCTTCTTCTGAAACCGGTAGTCTACTACAGCAAAAACAAGCATCGCGATTGCCGCCTCGAGCATAATACGGAACGCTATTCCGGACAGCACTGAAAAGGCTTCAAGGAAGTTCATCGATATAAACCCGACGATTCTGTCGAATTCCATCCTGATATTTACAAAAGAAATTCCGCCGATTATCAGGACTTTCACTATGGACTTCATAAGGTTGAAGGCCGCTTCAGCCGACATAAAGGACCTTTGAAACCATTTGCCGAATTTAGGCATAATTTTGTTAGGGTCGGGGGTTATGGGTTTCGCCGAAAATTTCAGACCTACCTGAAAAACATTTCCGGCAAAGGCCGCAACAAAAGCTATTGATGCGAGCGGCAGAGCACTCCTGATAAAATATGTCAGCGCAGTAATTCCTGCCTGCGGCGATGCAACAGGGTCGAGTACAGTCGCATTTGAAAAAAAGTATACCATCATGGCACGAAGACCTTCGATCATCGAAGAACCGAAAGCGGCAAGCGCGGATATACAGAATATCAGTATTATAGCTGAGGTCAGGTCTGCGGATTTCGCCACCTTGCCCTCTTCACGGGCCTTCCGGAGTTTATACTCGGTAGGATCTTCGGTCCGGCCTTCGTCTTCAGGAGCAAACCACTGCAGATTGATTATATTGTAATCGTAGATTCCGTAGTTATCGAGGAAGCCTTGTTTAAAACCGTCAGAAGCAGTCAAACGTTCCTCCCCGTCATAGCCCGCAGAAGTTCGTACAGGCCGTTAAAACCGTAATCAATAATATTTTCGAAAGTCTGAAGCATCAGAGGCATCATGGCTACCAGCACCAGAAAAGCCATAAAAATGTTTATGGGGAAAGCGAGCATCAGCAGGTTCATCTGCGGCGCCGCTTTGGCAAGAAGTCCCATTGTAATCTGCATCAGCAGCAGGACACCCATTACGGGCATGGCAATCACAAGCGCCTGTCCGAACAGTCCGCTCATACCCGACAGCAGCATGGGTATCACACTGTCTTTACTCTGAATGAACTGGCTGACGGTGACAGCCTTGAAACTGTTATATATCCCTCCGAGGAAGAGCTTCTGAAACCCTCCGACAGACAGGAAAATCAGCATTGCAGTCAGGTTAAGAAACTGACCCATAAGCGGAATCTGAATCTGTGCAAGGGGATCATAAACCTGTGATGAAGCAAAACCCATCTGCGTAGAAAAAAACTGTCCTGCAAGCTGGAATACCGCCATAATCAGATCCAGAAAAAAGCCCGTAATTATACCAATCAATGCTTCACCAATCAGCAGCATGGCATACTGAAGCCCGGAATCAGGGATTGTGTAAACCCCGCTGCTGACAACTGAAGGCAGGACTGCCGTGGAAATAAAAAACGCAAGACCTATTTTGGCTATCTGCGGGATCGCGCTGGAATTCAGAAGCGGAGCAATCTCAATAAAAACGAGTATTCTGGCAAAAACGAGGAGAAAAATCTGTGCTTCGGCAACCAAATAGTCCAGCGTCATCGAATTTATCCTGAAACCGTCGGTATAAGATTAAAGAGTTCGACTGTGTAATCCCTGAGCGCGGAGAAAATCCACTCTGAAGAAAAAACAAGAACAAGCAGAATCGCAGCTATTTTGGGAACGAAGGTCAGGGTCTGTTCCTGAATTGAGGTTGTTGCCTGAAAGATCGAAATCAGAAGCCCCACCAGCAGACCGGCCAACAGCATCGGCGCTGAGAGCATCAAAACGAGGAAAACAGCTGATCTAATCATTTCAACAATAAAACCAATCGACATCTTTTAATCCTTACATGAAACTCAGCACTACCTGCTGCGTTATCAGACTCCAGCCGTCTACAAGAACAAATAATATAAGCTTGAATGGCAGAGAGATCATCGCCGGGGGAAGCATGATCATACCCATCGACATCAATGTAGACGCAACAATCATATCAATTATTATGAACGGTATAAAAAGAAATATACCGATCTTGAATGCAGTGGTAAGTTCATTGAGTATAAAAGCCGGAATAAGAACATAGGTTGGAACATCGGCAGCCGTCTGCGGCTTCGGCATGTCAGCCATTTTCATAAAAAGCTGAATATTTTCATAATGCCCGTCCATCTGTTTGTACATAAACAGCCTCAGCGGCGCTTCAGTCTCCTGGTAAAGTTCCTCGAGACCTATCTCGCCGTCGGCAAAGGGCTTGAACCCGTTCTCATAAACCGTTGTAAATGTCGGCCACATAATAAAAAGTGTAAGAAACAGAGCTATACCGTTCAGCACAGTATTCGGGGGGACCTGCTGAAGGGACAAAGATCTTCTTATAAAATCAAATATTATCGAGATTCTTAAAAAACTTGTAGTAAGAATGATTATTGAGGGAGAAAGCGTTATTACCGCGAGAAGCAGAATAAGCTGAACCGATAAGGCTACTTCCTGATTATTCTCGGGCTGACTGATTGTGAGATCTACAAATGGGATCTGCAAACCGGTGCCGGCATCAGGATTTACAGCTTCCTGTGCAAAAACCGGTCCTGCAGCCGCTGACATGAAAATAGCCAGGCACAGAACAATTGATAACTTTCTCATTCCCCCCCCAGAAAATGACAGTTAAATTTTACCACATTTTTATATGTTTTTGCTACATTTTTTTTAATCTTTCTGCCTGATCATGCATAAATTTGTTATTATTTCTTATTCTTTCCTTTAGATTTTCAGCTGGGCTGCTTTTTCCCCCGATTTTGAAGTTAAAAAAATCAGAAAAGCTCTTTTTTCCATCCGGAATCTTCGGAGCCTTCAGGATAATTTCATCTATGGTTTCCTTGTCATCTATGTCGGCAATGTGAGAAACCGCACCGTCTCCGCATCCGACAAGATAATATCTGGCTCCTACCTCAATTAAATGAACGGAACCGTTCTGTGTAAGGCTCTGCGAACCCAGAAGCCTTATGAGCTCATCACTCTGGTATTTCATCCCCCCGGCTTTCTTGAGACCGTAGAAGATTGCATAGATAACGAGTACCACAGCAACGAGTATCAATATTACCTTTATAAAATCCCATGTAGTAAAAAAACGACCGTCGCCTGCAGCATCCGCTTGAGGTTCGGTTCCGTTTCCATCGTCGAGAATAATAGATGTTTCATCAGTGATTGGTTCGGCAGTTACCGCGGCTTCCGTTTCCTGCGCAAAGGCCGCAAAAGCAGATAACAGCAGCAGTACTGCAAGAATTGTTTTTTTCATTGTCCCCTCCCGACAATTAAGGACCCGCAAAAATTCCGGATTTTTGCTGTCTCCCGTTTTTACAAATCCGTACCGGATTCCCGGTCCGGTACGGATGAATTATTTACATTCAGGAACCGGGCTGCGGTTTTATCATGCACGACCCGATTAAACCCTTAAGGATACTATCAGCCAAGGCTTTCTACCCTGTCCATCGGTGAAACAATCTCCGTAACACGTACACCGAAGTTTTCATCGATAACCACAACCTCGCCCTTTGCTATCAGTTTATGGTTTACAAGGATGTCTACCGGTTCACCGGCAAGTTTATCAAGCTCGATAATGGTACCTTCACCCATTCCGAGTATTTCTTTTATAAGCTTCTTAGTTCGCCCAAGTTCTACGGTCATCTCCATGTATACATCCATAAGAAGACCGATGTTTCCCTGCTCTCCGCTTGACATCTGCGGATTAAGATTCGGGAACTGAAGCCCCGAAACATTCGGTGCCGGCTGCCGCCCCCCGAACATCTCCATGCCCATTCCGCCGCCGGCATGACCGCCGCCCATACTCATACCCATATTCATTCCTGCGCCCATGTTTCCACTCATGCCGCTCATACCGCCCCTGGCACCCATACCTGCCATGCCGCCCATACCTGCCATCGGGTCTGCAGCGGGCCTGCCGGAACTCTGACCTGCGCCGAAACTTCCCATACCGAGATCACCGAAACCTGCAGAAGAATTGTCGCCGCCGATTATTGCCTTAACAAGATCGACCGCAAAGACTTCAACAAATTCCGTGGGATTCTTCCCGTCGATTTTCGTGCGGTATCCGACCTTTACTACATCGCTTTCCGGAAAACTTATTTCATTCTTGTTTATACTGCGGGTCCGGCCAGGCGAGGTCATAACACTCTTGCCGCTTTTTTCACCGAAAGTAGTGGCTGCAGAACCCGCCAGCGTATTGGCCGCTTCCTCGATTGCAGAAAGTGCCGCCTCGTTAAGATCGACATCCTCCTGTCCCATCATAAGTCCAGCAATTGTTACGGCAGCCTCAGGCCCTATCATATAGGCGTGATTTCCGCTTATCTGATCCTGAAAATTAAGATTTACTTCAACTATATCGTCAGAGAGTCCTGCAATAAGATCATCAAGGCTCATAACTTCTACAGTAGGCTTCGTCATATCTACCGAATCGCCGACCATATTTGAAAGATTCTGCGCCTGTGAAGGAAGAAGCTCACTGATAATAGCGGCAAACTCGGAGATCTCCTGACGGCTTAGACCTGCTGAACTTCCGCCCGCGGATGGGGTCGAAGCTGAACCTATATCTCCGCCCTGCAGCAATGCATCAATTTCGTCTTGAGACAGTGATCCGTCACTCATTATTCATCTCCTTCAGCGATAAGTTCTTCGAACTCATCTTTTTCTATATCTTCCAGTCTGGTCGTTACCTGAACTGCTATCTTTTTTCCAACTACGCCGGGTTTACATAGGAATTTCTCCTTGTTTCCGACCTTTAAAACCATCTCGTCCGTAATTCTGGTATTCGGAAGCCGAATAAGGTCTCCCGGGGCCAGGGACAGAACATCCCTCATCATCAGCTGCATTACGCCTATCTCGGCTTTGATCGGAATTTCAATCGTTGCAAGCCGCTCTTTAAGGATTGTAAGGTTTTCGGTTGTTGCCCCGCTTCGAACCGATGAATACATGTACTGTGCCGATAGTTTTGAAATAATCGGTTCAATTGTAAGGTATGGAATACAGAAGTTCATCATACCTTCAACCTCACCGACTTTTGTTTCAAGGGTAACAAGGATTACCATTTCAGTCGGCGGAACTATCTGGGCAAATTGGGGGTTGGTCTCAATCTGGCCAAGCCTCGGGCGAAGATCGATAACCTGGCTCCAGGCTTCACGCAGGTTCCCCAGAATCCTGACGATGATGCCTTCCATAACAGCCTGCTCGATATCGGAAAGATCCCTCGAAATCTTGCTGCCTTCGCCCTGCCCGCCGAACTGCCTGTCAATAATGGAGTATGTAATTGCCGGATCGATCTCGAGTACCGCCGATCCTTTGAGCGGGTCCATATTGATTATACCGAGAGTTGTCGGGTTGGGAATCGAACGTATAAATTCCTCATATGTCAGCTGATCTACGGACGCAACATGAACGTGTACAAGGCTTCGGAGCTGAGCTGAAAGCGCGGTTGTAGTCAGACGGGCGAAGGTTTCATGCATAATGGAAACAGTTCTAATCTGATCTTTCGAGAATTTATCAGGCCGCTTAAAATCGTAGATCTTGATCTTCCGCTGATCGGCAGCCTGGGTAACTTCTTCTGTTTCAATGTCTCCGGTTGAAATAGCAGTCAGTAACTGGTCTATTTCATCCTGTGATAAAACTTCATTCATCTAACTTCGTTCCGCCCTATCAGTAATTGTTTTAATACTGGAAGATATTATACTCCATAAAAACAATTTCCTGTATTTTACCGGCTGACAGCAGCCTGTTTATCTTCTCTCTCATTTCCTGCTTTACCTGCATCTCTGTCTGAGGTGTAAGTTCAGCAGCGGTCTTCGAACTCAGGAACTGCCGCATCGCGTCGTAAATAATTTCAGACCGCTGAATGAGATCAGTTTGAATATCGGCATTTTCCCACTCGTAACCAAGCTTTGCCTTGATAATTACCGTAGAAGGGTTCTTGTCTGCTGTACGCGTCCTGATTTCATCAAGCGCATACCATGAAAGAACTGCCGGTTCTGTTGCATACTCGGGCGACTGAACAGCATAACTCTGGTTTGTAGTGCCCTGCGTCATAATTTTCATAGTAAAGAAGACTACTGTAACTATAAATATAATTGCGACGATGATTATAGCCACCCATTTGAGTAATTTTGGAAGCAGCTCTTTTATCGCGCTCGACTTTTCACCGACTTCAAGTTCATCACCTCCGCCGACTTCTTCTTCAGCGTAAATATCTTCATCACCCATAATGTTCTCCCAAAACAACAGAAACTCTAACAGAAAAATTCTGCTGTGAAAAGTATTCGTCTATTATATTAATACTGCCCTTCCGCAAGGATGACAATATCTACTCTACGGTTGTAGGCCCTTCCTTCAGGCGTCGAATTGTCGGCAAGCGGTCTTGTATCTGCGCAACCGGCGATCTGAAATTTATTCTCGTCGACCCCGAAATCAACCAGGTAGTGAAGGACATTCGCAGAACGCGCTGCCGACAGCTCCCAGTTCGTTTCCCAAGGCCCGGCAGGGTCGGTCGGAAGCGAATCAGTGTGTCCTTCAATCCTGAACTGCCGCTGATCATCCAGCGAATTAACCAGGGTCGAAACCTTTCTAAGCGTATCTCTTGCCGCCTCGATATCGACATCGGCTGTTGCCGGCCTGAAAAATGAATCGGCTGCGAGGCTGATTATTAACCCGCGTTCATCGACAGTCACCCTGACCTTGTTGGATTTTATTTCAGACTGAAACTGGCTTACCGCTTTTTTCCGGGCCTGGTCCAGTGCCCGCCCGGACTGCATTGACGGAAGCGTTTCAATATTGTTGCCGAGCTCCGCGAGATGACCTGATTCAAGGGTATTGCCCCCCTCAAGAAGGCCTATACCGCTGAACGCAGCAATGACGAGCTTCATTTCATGCCCGTCGATTGTTGCAGTTGTAAACATCATAACGAAAAAACACAAAAGAAGAGTAACCATGTCACCGTAGGTGAGCATATATTCGGGTACTTTCTGGATACAGGCTTCTTTCTTTTTTCGCTTAGCTGCCATTGCTATCTCCGTTATTCCGCATTAATTTCGGCCAGTACAGCTTCACGTTTTTCCGGAGGCAGAAAGGCGACCAGCTTTGATTCGAGGATTCTCGGGTTGTCTCCCGACTGAATTGAGAGTATCCCTTCAATCAGAATCTCTTTAACTAGAGTTTCTTCCTTGTCGCGGTCCTGAAGTTTGTTTCTGATCGGAATAAAGAACAGGTTGGCAAAAATTGAACCGTACATGGTTGTAATAAGTGCGAGCGCCATACCTGAACCGATTGAATCAGGGTCATCAAGGTTTGCAAGCATTCCGATAAGACCGACAAGCGTTCCAATCATACCGAATGCCGGCGAAAGCGAACCCCAGTCATCAAACAGCTTAATGCCGTCGGCATGCCTCTCCTGCTGCTGATTCAAATCGGCATAAAGCATTGTGCTGATAATTTCGGGGTCGGTTCCGTCAACAACAAACTGGATTCCCTTCTTCATAAACTCGTCTTCGACTTCTTCAAGGTCATCTTCAAGCGCAAGAAGACCGTCACGGCGGGCTTTTTCAGAAAAACGAACCAAGGTTGTAATAATCTTTTCCACCTCAAAATTATTAACGTTCAATACAATCTTGAAATAAGAGCCGATTTTCATTAAACGGGACAGGGGACTTCCTACAGTCAGAGCTGCAAGCGAACCGCCGAGAACCATCGCCAGCGAGCCCACATCCACATAATTAGTCATCGACACGCCGGTGCCGAGTATTGAGAATAAAATCATTCCAACGCCGAGACCCATTCCCGCTAATGTGGCAAGATCCATTTCCTGTTACTCCTCGTTCTTAAAAGCCCCGATCAGGCTTCGGTATTCAACTATCCGATCAAATACAGACTGGTAGTCCTCTCTGACTACCAGCCTTTTTCCTGACAGCATAATCAGGGTGACATCCGGCTGAGCGGTTATATACTCAATCTGGTGCGGATTCACATAAAAGATTTCGCCGTTCAGCTTTGTCAATTCAATCATCGTTATAACTCACTCAACCTATACCCCGAAAGGCAGCCGGAAAAAGCTGCCTCTCAGATTATTACCTCTTCAGATTCAGCAGCTCCTGAAGCATTGTATCAGAAGTTGTGATTGTTTTCGAGTTGGCCTGAAAACCGCGCTGGGTTACAATCATGTCAGTAAACTGCTCAGCCAGGTCAACGTTACTCATTTCAAGGGCTCCGGCAATAATCTTGCCCTTGCCGGCAACGCCTGTAGGTCCTATGTTGGGATCACCGGAGTTGTTGGTAACAACGAAGGTACTTTCACCGGCTTTTTCGAGACCTGCCTGGTTGGTAAATGTGGCAAGCGCTACCTGTCCTAGAGTCCTGTTTGTGCCGTTTGAATATACCCCGGTAATTACACCGCTCTGGTCAATTTTAAAGTTTTCAAGGTATCCCATTCCATATCCGTTCTGCTTGAAAGCCTTTGTAGAACTGGTTTCGGCAAACTGTGTAATTGTATTTACAACGCTTCCTACTTCACCAAGATTCAGGTTGAAAGTCTGCCTTACAGGCGTTCCGTCTTCATTGGCAGTGGCCTGAAGAACATCGAAAGAAACCTGGACCTGAAGTTTACCGGCATCGATAATATCGCCCTGCGCGTCAGTTGCCGATTCAAGTGTTCCGAGGTTGCTGAAATTGACGATAAAATTGTTGTCGCCGTTATTCTCGGCACCGATTTCTGCAAGGGTGTTTGTTCCGTTTTCATTATCCGGATCGATTGTTATATTTGCATTCCAGCTGTTCTGGGTTCCGTCAAGCTTTGTAAAACTCAGTCGCATTTTGTGTACGTTTCCGAAATTATCGTAAACATCCTTATCGATAGTCCAGGTATTCTCCCTGGAGGTTGCTTCACCCGCGCCTTCAGGAATTACTTCGAGGCGCTTATCGAGGTTACATGCAAGATCAACCTCGGATGTAGCAGAAGCAGGATCCTTGCCGCCGACCGGGATTACGAGGTCACCGACATCGGAGGCTGAATTTATAAAGGCTTCGCCGTCTATTGTCTGAGCCATCCAGCCCTGAACCCTCATACCGTTTGCGGGGTTAACCAGTGTTCCTGCTTCGTCAATACCAAAAGCACCCGCCCTTGTGAAGAACTGCTTGTCCCCGCCGGCCATTACAAAGAATCCGTTTCCCTGCAGCGCAAGATCGGTGGTGACGCCGGTAGTCTGAAGCGAGCCCTGTGTATGTATTGTATCGATAGAAGCTATTGTCATTCCCAGGCCTACCTGCTTGGGGTTAACGCCTCCAAGTTCATCCGTAGGACGTGATGCACCCGACATTGACTGTGAAATCATATCCTGAAAATTGACACGGCCTTTTTTAAAACCCGTAGTATTTACATTGGAAATATTATTTCCTATAACATCCATTCTAACCTGATGATTCTGCAGTCCGGATACACCGGCATATAGTGATCGCATCATAAAGCTGTAACCCCCTTACCTTACGCTCTGAATATCGTTAAAATCATAAAATCTTCCGTTAACAAGAACCTGAGGATTCTCCGTTCCTGTAACTTCTTCAACCCGTCCGTTTACCATGTTGTCTCCGGACGCAATTGTAACATTCTTGCCTATCATGGCTACTGCACTGTTCAGGTTGAGCGTGCCTGTCAGCTTGTCAAAACCCGAACTCATATTCTTCATCTGTTCCAGGCTGGAGAACTGTGCCATCTGTGCAATGAATTCCTTGTCTTCCATCGGAGCAGTAGGATCCTGATATGATAGCTGTGTAATCAAAATCTTTAAAAAATCATCCTGACCCAGTGAATTCTGCTTAATACCGTCAGATTTCAGTACCGCGTTAAGATTATTAACCTGCGCCTGAGTTACAGCCTTGTCCTGTGCGGACATAACCGCTGATAAATCCATTTGTTCTCCTTCCTTCCTAAACAACCATGTTGACGGCATTACTCTGCCATTCTGATTCAGTTACGAGCGGTACGGCTTCTTCCATCGCTTTTACGGCCCTGCCGTTGAGCGCTTTGCCGTCTTTTCGGTTTCCGCCGGCGGAATCATTGCCCTGCCCCTGAACACTTACCTCGATGCCGCCGTTTTCAAATCCGCCGGTCCCGAAAGCTTTGTACAGATTCTCAAGATTACTCTCGAAAATCTCCCGTACAATATTATTCTCGACAATTATTCGGCCGGCTATATGATTATCGTTCAGAGAAAGCTGGATTCTTACCTTTCCGAGGCTTTCCGGCTTCATCACAAGCTTAATTTCGCCTGTTCCGTTCCCCTTTACGACAATACCGGCCTGTTTTACAATCTGGTTGTTGACAGACTCTCTAAGCTGCGAAAGCACAGCCGACTTCATGCTTTTTGCTTCAGAATGCCCCGAAAGCTCTCTGGACTGTCCTGATGCATTTACATGATTCAGTTCTTTCGTTAAATGATCAGCGGTGTTCTTTGATTCTGCAGTATCATTCGGAACTGAAAATTTTGCAGTCTTCTCGGTCTCGGAAGAAACCATTTTACGATGGTCGGTAATTCTGAACCGGTCCTGCTTTTTTTCGGCTTTGTCGACATTTTTTTTATCTGCCGCACCGGCAGATTTTTCATTTTCCGGGGAGTTTTTAAGTTTACCGGGATCAAAGTTTATGATTTTTACCGAAGGCTTCTCATGGACGGTTTTATCACCGGACTGCTTCAACCCGGCTGCGGCTGCAGCAAGTTTTTCCGCAAGGACACTTTTTCCTGATTCCGAACCGGAAAAAGCCTTGACCATCTCGATAAGACTTTTCTGCTTCTCGACGCCGGGCTTATGCTCATTAATACCCGCTTCAGCAGATACCCTGACGCCAGTCCCGTCTTTGACAATTTGCGCCGCTGTTTCTTTTTTAACGGCTTTCAGATTGATTTTCGGTGACTTGTCATCCGCCGTCTTCCCGGACTCAACCCGATGCTTTTCATTTTCAGCAGACTTGCTGTTCTTCGGCTTTTCAGCTGAATCAGCTGCTTTTACCGCAGCTGCGTCGTCATTTCGATAATCTTCATCCTTACCAGTTTTTTTTCTTTGAACTGGTTCAGATGAAGATACCTCAGGCTTTTCTTTCCCGCTGCGCATTTTCCGGGACTCATCGACGGGAACATTCTCAACAGGCTTCGATTCAGTTTCGGCTACAGCCGTCTCAAAAACATCATCGAACTTCCTGTTGCTCTCAGCAGCAGTCCCCATATTAGAGATATTCTGCTTGTAACCGCTGCCGCTGTAAATCGGCAGAATTTGTACAGGTGCTGAGTTCAACCCAACCCTCCAATAGATTATTAACTCTCCGGTTTTTTCAACATTTTCCGGTTAAGAGTCGCGGACCTTTCTGCAGGCATCAAAGACAGCCAGTAGGCAACCATGGAAGCCTTGCCCTGTTCATCGCTTATCTGCTGATGAGCTCTCATGATATCAATGATATCCTGATCATCCATCTCAACAAACATCGCTACAGCGGCTTCCGGAGGCATACCGACAAAATACTCTGCGGCCTGTCTAAGGTTCGTATTTCTATTGTCGTACTCTTTTAGACGATCGTTAAATGATTTTTCCTGTTCTTGAAAAGCTGTTTCTTTTTCAGACATCGAATCCAGCATCTGCTGCAGTTCAGCTTCCTTGGAAGCGATTTCGGCCTCGCGTACATCGAGTTCGGCTTCACGCATATCAAGCGATTCTTCACGCTTGTTTAGTCTCTCTTTTTCGAGCAGATTCATATCTTCAACATTTTCAACAGCTTCGGGAAGTCCGAATTCGAAACCCAGACGTTTTGCGACCGGTGTGACAATCGGCTGAATTGCCTGCTTCACATTTACCAGTCCGAGATAATCAAACCAGACAAGCCCGCCCAACAGCAGAATGAGTATTACTAAAATCAGGGCAAAGACCCTCGCCCCGGATCTGACAGCAGATATTCGTGCCAAAACTTCCTCCTATAAAATCATCCGGTTTGCGGCCCGACCGTTGTTTATTTCATCAATCAGATTATGCTCAATTTTCAGCTGTTCTTTATAATATTCAGCTTCACGTTTTTCCTTCAGCTTTGTAAGAACCTTCCGCCTTTTTGAAACCTCAAGAAAACCTGAACGTACTTCATCTCTCTTCTTTTCGGCAAGCGAAAGTTCATCACCCAATTCAATCAGCTCATATTTCATTCTTCGCTTGTACATTTCCATTGCCAGCAGCTCACCTTCGCGGCCGTCCAGCCGTCCCCTTGTAGTCAGCACCCTGTCTATTTCGGAGGTTCGCCTGCCGATCTCGCCTTCGATACGCACACATTCCGAAACTGCCTGGCCAAGTTTGATTTCCCAGTCGCGTTCTTCATGTTCCCTGAGTTTCAGAAGCCTTTCGAGGTTAAATTTAAATCTGCGCATTATGTTTCAACCCCTGTTTTTTCGGCTTCGGCAGAGGCGGCTTCAATCGGCATTTCTACAATTCCTGAGGCGGCTTCGAGCGTCAGGCTCAGCGGGGCCGGATCATCAACCTCCTGGCGAAGAAACAGGTTCATCATATCGATTCTGCGTATTGCCTCGTCAATTTCGGAATTGCTTCCCTTCGCATAGGCTCCAACGTTTATAAGGTCCTCCGCCTCGGTGTATGCGGACAGCAATCTTCTGAATTTTCCGGCTGCGCGCTGCTCATCCCTTTCAGTAACAACTGTTGCGAGCCGCGAAAGCGAGTTAAGAACATCGATTGCCGGGTAGTGATACCTCTGTGCAAGCTTGCGGTCAAGAATTATATGGCCGTCGAGAATACCTCTGACGTTGTCGGAGATCGGCTCGTCCATATCATCACCCTCGACGAGGATTGTATAAAATCCGGTTATGGTACCCTTGTCATTCGTACCGCAGCGTTCAAGCAGCTTCGGGAGTTTTTCAAATACTGATGGAGGAAATCCCCTGTTCGCCGGAGGTTCGCCGGAGGCGAGACCGATTTCACGCTGAGCGCGCGCAAACCGGGTAATCGAATCGAACAGCAGCATTACGTCCTTGCCCTGATCCCTGAAATATTCCGCGACAGCAGTGGCCACGTAAGCACCCCTGAGACGCGCGAGAGGTGGTGTATCAGACGTCGAAACGATAATAACGGACTTTTTCATGCCTTCGGGGCCAAGATCGCGCTCGATGAATTCACGGACCTCGCGTCCGCGCTCGCCGATCAGCGCAATAACGTTCACATCGGCCTCTGTATTTCGGGCAATCATGCCGAGCAGCGTGGATTTTCCGACTCCGCTGCCCGAAAAAATGCCGAGCCGCTGCCCTTTGCCTGCGGGCGACAAAAAATCAATCGCGCGGACACCGGTGGTGATTCTTTCCCGGATTACTTCTCGTTTAAGTGCACCCGGAGACGGTGCGTTTACGGGATACCAGTCATCCGCGCCGTAGGACCCGAGTTCATCGTAAGGCCTGCCGAGACTGTCGATGACCCTGCCGAGCATTCTTTTCGACACGGGGATTTCAAGCTGTTTTCCGGAGGCAACAACAACACAGCCTGGCTCAATTCCGTCTATCTCACCGTAGGGCATCAGCTGGACTGTATTATCCCGGAAACCGACTACCTCGGATTTGACGGGCTCGTCAGCTCCGGGGATCAGTATCTGGCATACCTCGCCTAGAACTACCTGCGGACCGCTGCTTTCAATCAGAAGTCCCATTACCCTTGTGACGACTCCGGTATACTTAATCGGATCAGTCCTAACGAGCATCATATTATACTTTTCAAACATTTTCACTTTCTTCCCCTCCCCGTCAGAAAATGATTATGGGCTGTGAACTTCACACCCCTGTTTATCGAAGACTGAAAAATCGGCCATTTTGGCTTTTATCCGCGGTAGTTTTAATTTTTCTGCAAAAAATTAAAACTACCGGGAAGAACAAAAAGTACAGCTTATTATTCTTCTCCGCCTGCTTTTATAGGTACGAGTTCAAGGATCTTTTCCTCAATCTCTTTGAACTGCGACGATATCCGTGCATCGATTCTGCCGAAATCTGTTTCGATAATACATCCTCCGCGGTCTACGGATGAATCTTCCATTACAGTAATTGAACGTACGTTTTCAACCATACGCATAAAATCCTTTACATGATCGCTTGTCAGCTTCACATCCTCAAGGTTAACCCGTATTACAACATCTCCGCGGCTCTTCAGTTTACGCAGCGCCTGGATGACGTTATTGATTACAACGTTCTTCTGGTTCTCGGAAATTACCTTTACAATTTTCTGACTGATCATAAGTACAAGATCAATTATCTGTGTTTCTGACTGGTCGATAATCTGGTTGCGTTTCTCGATGGCTTTCGAAATAATGGTACGCAGGTGTTCTATAAGACGCTCCGATTCATCTTTTCCCTCAAGAAAGCCTTCTTCCCGGCCTGCTGTATAACCTTCCTTCCTCGAAGCCGCGATAAGATCATCAACCTGCTTCCGGGCGTCCTCAATCAGTGCATCAGCCTGCTTCTGCGCATTTTCCAGAAGATCAGCAGCCTCATCCTCTGCAGCTCTCCTGATACTTTGGGCTTCATCATTTTTCTCTTTGACCTGGTTAAAAGCAGACTGCTCGGCTGTCTGTATAATCCGGTCTGCCTCCGCACGGGCCTGAGAAATCATCATTTCCTTATCTGCTTCCCAGCTCACGCGGAAAGCCTCTGCTTCCCGACGCAGATCATCTGCCGTAGGACCCGTGTATTCTTCTGCAGGAAGAATCACCTCAGGCTCGGGGACCTTCTCAAACGGCGATTTGAGTTCGACCTGTTTGGTAAGAGCTACAATCTCAGCCGGCTTGAAAACATTCTTTGCCAAAATCCAACCTCCGTTATACTACCATCTCGTCTTCACCTGAGCGTGCAACAACAATCTCACCCTGGTCTTCAAGCTTTCTGATTATCGAAACGATCTTCTGCTGGGTCTCTTCAACATCCTTCAGCCGGACAGGACCCATGTAGTCCATTTCTTCCTTAAGCAGCTGCGAGGCGCGTTTGGACATATTTCTGAAAATCTTGTCCTGGACCTCCGCTTCAACACCCCTGAGTGCCTTTCCAAGCTCGCTTGTATCGACCTCACGGAGAACTTTCTGGATCGCGCGGTCGTCAAGCAGAACGATATCTTCGAATACAAACATTCTCTTCTTGATTTCTTCGGCAAGCTCGGGATCATCTTCCTCGAGTGCTTCAATTATGATCTTTTCTGTAGAACGGTCTACAAGGTTCAGGATCTCGACGATGTTCTCGACACCTCCCGCCGCGGTGTAGTCTTCAGAAGACAGCGTGGAAAGCTTTTTCTCCAGTACCCTCTCAACTTCGCGAAGAACTTCCGGCGAGGTACGGTCCATAGTCGCGATACGCCTTGCTACATCAGACTGAACCTCATGAGGAAGCGCTCCGAGAATAACCGAGGCCTTCTGCGGTTCGAGGTATGCGAGTATCAGGGCTATCGTCTGCGGATGTTCCTGCTGTATGAAGTTCAGCAGGTGCGCCGGGTCGGTACGCCTTATAAAATCGAACGGCCTGACCTGAAGCGAACTCGTCAGCCTGTTGATTATATCTACAGCCTTCTGGGAACCCAGAGATTTTTCAAGCAGTTCACGGGCGTATTCAATACCTCCCGATGTTATGAAGTCCTGGGCCATCATCAGCTCTTTGAACTCCATCAGTACCTTGTCGCGCTCTTCGGATTCTACGCTGTCAAGGCGGGCGATCTCGAATGTAAGGGCCTCAATTTCATCATCCCTGAGGTGTTTGAATATCTCTGAGGATATCTCGGATCCGAGTGTTACAAGGAATATGGCCGCTTTCTGCCTTCCGGTGAGATCCTTTTTTAATTTACCGCTTTTCCCGCCGCCTGCGACGGGACTTTGTGTTTTAGCCATATTCCTATTCCTCCACAAGCCATGTTCTGATCAGCTGGGCCACATCTTCCGGATGCTCCCTCGCCATCATCATGGCATGCTCCTGCATTTCCATTCTCGCACGGTCCTCAACGGACATTTCGACATCCATGCTTTCTTCCTCGGCGGACCTCAGAGCGGCTTCACGCATTGCCTGGTGCTGCCTTGCAAGCTCTTCCTCACGCAGACGCCTTCTGCGCTCGAGTTCTCTTGATATAAACCGGAAGATTATAAATGCTGCAATAATTATTGCTATACCGATAACCGAATAGATTATTGCCTGCTGCAGGCGTTTCTGGTTGCGGTATTTCTGGTCTTCACGCTCGAACTGGGCTGACCTGTCGAATGCCAGATGCTGAACCGTAACCGAATCACCCCGAAGCTGATCATAACCTATTGAGTGCTCGATCAGGGTTCTTGCTTTCTGAAGATCAGAATCGCTAATCTCTTTATACTGACGCTGAATCGAGCCCTCAGGCGTTATTGAAAGCGTACCCTTGTCGGTATAAACCCTCGACCATATTCCATCAATGGCGACACCGACGGTTATCCGCTGGATTGCCCAGGGGTTCTTCTCTTCGTATATTTTACGTTCGTTTACTTCATAATTAATAGTGTTCGAATTGTTTTTATACTCTCCGACAAGACCTTCGAGGTCCTTGTAAGCCGGAGGAGTCTGCCCCTCTGTTCCCGGGGGACCTTCGGGATTAAACCCGGTGCCCTTGTAGCTTTCATCGACGATCTGCTCGGACCTAGGAACGTTCTTTATTACTTCCGTTTCATCGAAAGGCGTATTCGGGTTGTCGGATTTCAGAGTGATAGGAAAAAACTCATCGGTTTCAACCGTCTTCTTGCCCATATCAAGCTGTACATCGACCCTCAGAATCCTGACTCTGTCCGGACCGAATATAGCTTTTAGTTCGTTCAGTATTTCGCTCTTGTACTTTGCTTCAAGCTTGGACTTCTGATCCATCTGACGCTTGGTGAGCTCGAGCCGATCGAATTCCGCAAGGTCTTCAAAATCGTTAAGCACCGTTCCGCGGTAGTCCGTTATTACAATATTCTCGGCCTTCAGCCCCTGCACTGCGAACATCACAAGCTTCTCGATTCCTTCAATCTTGCTTCTGCTGGTGATTATGTCGCTGCCCGGTCTCGGGGTGATGATTACAGAAGCGGTTACCGGATCCTGGTCCTCTGCGAAGAGTTCTGTCTCCGGCATTACGAGTGTAACCTTCGCGCTGTCTACATCCTCGAGCGCCTCTATATGCTGCTCGAGGCTCTCGGTTACGGCCCTCTGCAGGTTAACTTCCCGCTCGAAATCCGTTACAGTCCAGCGATCCATCTTGAAAGCATCCCAAACGGAGATCTCGGAGGGAATCAGATCTTCACGCATGAGTATCGAAATCATCCTCTGGGCGGTGGCTTTGTCATCTACATAGATCATTCCGCCTTCCGTCGTACGATGATTAACGTTCTCTTCATCGAGTCTCAATGATATTTTATAAAGAGTATCCTGATCTGTTACCGGCGATGTGAACAGCGCCACCTGGTTAGGGGTTGAACTTACCGTCGAAACGATGATTATCCCCGCAATAATAACGACCGCAATTCCGATCAGAACTATCTTCTGCAGGAGCGAGATCTTGCCCCAGGCCGTCCTGATCCTTTCGATCATTTTTTTAAACCATTCGTTCATTTCCCCTCCCATTGAAAAAGAACCTGGATTTTTCTAGTTAAACTAAGCTGTTTCTTTTTATCTTATATTAATTATATTGTTATACGCTTTAAGCGCTCCGTCAACCACTGCTTTGGTTATTTCTATAGACATATTCGCTTTACTCATTGCAATTGTAACATCATGAGCATCCACACTCTCGGGATCAGTAATATAAGCCTGAGTTATGTCGCTTAAATCATTCTGCAGTTTGTTTGTTTCACCGAGTGCATTTTTCAGTGCATTCGTGAATTCTTCAGCGGGCGTCTGATCGCCTTTTGCCGTTCCCTGAAATCCGAAATGGTTTTTGTGGGTAGCTTTTAACAGCACCTGATCTCCTGAAACCTGTGCCGGCCCGAATAATCCGCTCATCTATTATCTCCTTCCAATTTCAAGGGCTTTGAGAAACATTGACTTGGATCCCTCGACTACCGACACATTTGCTTCATATGCGCGGGAAGCGGAGATCATATCAACCATTTCATCCACTATATTCACATTCGGCATCTCAACATAACCGGCTTTCGGACCGGTTTTGATTGCATCCGGATGCGTAGGATCATAGACAAGCCGCAATTCGGAGTCCATATCCTTTTCGATTTTTACAACTTCAACGCCTTTTCCAACCTGGTTCTGCAGTTTTTCAGGAAGAAAGGGGCTTCTCCAGTACGGCTGTGAAACCTCAGGCTTGAAGATTACCCTGCTGCGGCGGAACGCGCCGCCTTCAGGAGTCCGTGTTGTTTCAGCGTTTGCAATATTATCAGAAATAACATCCAGCCTCATCCGCTGGGCGCTCATTCCTGATGCAGCTGTATTAATGCTTGTAAAAAGTCCCATTCACGCCCTCCTAGCTCGTAACCTTGGTTATCTGGTAAAACTGGTTCGAAATTGATGTGGTCAGAAGGTTATACTGCAGCTGGTTCTGCATAGCCTGCATCATTTCTTCTTCCGCATCAACATTGTTGCCGTTATTGTCCGACTGGGTCAGGTAATCAAGAACCTTCCGGGGTTTGACATCCTGCCAGTCCTGAACCTTGTTGAAGGAAATATGCTTCGGATTCGTCATGGCCGCTTCCATGCCTGTCTTTTTTTCCGAATCAAGCGCCCTTTTAAGCTCTGCTTCGAAATTTACTACCGAACGTTTGAAATTCGGGGTGTCGGCATTCGCAATGTTGTCTGCAATTACAGACCGGCGGTACAGACTCGCGTCCATCGACCGCTGGAGCAATTCCAGGTTCTTTCCAAAACTATTATTCAAAAACATAAATCCTCCCAGATTCTGATTATTACTCTGATCTTCGGTATAAAAATCCGCCGGTTTAGCGGAATCTGCCTTAATCAGAGAATATATCTGGACAAGTCCTGGTCCTCCTGCACATTTTTCAGTCTCTGATCGACATATTCAGGGGTAACCTTGATTGTCTGCCCCTTCAAATCCGGTGCGTTGAACGACACCTCTTCAAGCAGAAGCTCGAGAATTGTGTGCAGCCGGCGTGCTCCGATGTTTTCTGTCTTCGAATTTACATCACCGGCTATCTCCGACATTTTCACAATTGCTTCCTGCGTAAATTCAAGTGTAACTTCCTCGGTCGAGAGCAGCGCGATATACTGCTTTATCAAAGCATTCTTCGGCTGTGTGAGGATCCGCTCAAAATCAGCTGCAGTCAGGTCCTCAAGCTCGACCCTCAGAGGAAAACGCCCCTGAAGTTCGGGAATCAGATCCGAGGGTTTGCTCATGTGAAAAGCACCGGCCGCGATGAAAAGTATATGCGATGTATCAACAAGGCCGTATTTGGTATTAACCTTTGAACCTTCAACAATCGGCAGGATATCGCGCTGAACGCCTTCCCTGCTGACCTCGCCGCTTCCGCCGCGTCCTTCCTTCGCCGCAATCTTGTCAATCTCGTCTATAAAGACTATGCCCATCTGCTGGGTCCGCTCGCGCGCAATCTCGTTTACACGTTCCTGGTCTATCAGCTTGTCGACTTCTTCGGCCATGAGAATCTCACGCGCGCGCTCGACTGTAACCTTGCGTTTCTTCTTTTTTCCGCCGAACATCGGGATCGCCGCAATATTAATGCCCATATCCTCGAGGTTCATGCCCGAGAACATATCCATCGGGGCTGTCGGAGCACCGGTGACCATTACTTCGACTTCCTTATCTTCGAGCTTACCGGTGCGCAGCATCTCGCGGAATTTTTCCCTCGTAGAAGACTTTTTATCCGTGTCTGCTGCCGAACTTCCGGAATCACCGGCGGCGGCCGAGAGGCTTTCACCCGGGCCCGGAAGATTTATAACATCAGGCTGGCTGTCGCCCGAGGGCATCCCCGATCCGGTTCCGGCTGAATTGCCTCCGCCGAGACCTGCGAAGATGCTTCCGAGGTTAATACCCCCGGAACCTTCGGCCGATTCCTTACCGCGCTTTCCGACGCCAGGCAGAAGAAGATCAAGAATAGCATCCTCTGTCCTGCGCTCCGCCTCTGCACGGATATCTTCCTCCATTTCCTTTTTAACCATTCCGACAGCGACACTCATAAGGTCGCGTATCATGGATTCGACATCACGTCCTACGTAGCCGACTTCGGTATATTTTGTAGCCTCAACCTTTATAAAAGGCGCCTGAACAAGTCTTGAAAGCCTTCTGGCGATTTCAGTTTTACCTACGCCGGTTGGACCTATCATGATAATATTCTTCGGTGCTATTTCTTCGCGCATTTCGGGCGAAAGCATCTGCCTTCGCATCCTGTTACGGAGCGCAATCGCTACCGCCTTTTTGGCTTTGTCCTGGCCGATTATATACTTATTGAGTTCTTCGACTATCTGTTTCGGTGTCAGGTTATCAAGACTTTCACTCATGAAACTTCCTCCACAATGAAACTGCTGTTGGTGTAGATGCATATTTTTGAAGCAATTTCCATTGATTTCAATGCTATTTCCTTTGCGGAAAGGTCGGACGACTCCAAATAGGCAAGTGCGGCGGCATATGCATAGTTTCCGCCGGAACCGATTGCAAGAACGCCCTCTTCCGGTTCTATGACGTCTCCGGTTCCGGAAACGAGAAGTATCTTATCCTTGTCAGCTATCAGCAGCATAGCTTCAAGCTTGCTGAGCATCCGGTCCGTACGCCACTGCTTTGCGAGTTCGACCGCAGCCCTTGTGATATCACCCTTGTATTCGTTAACCTTTCCTTCAAAACGCTCAAAAAGTGTGAATGCGTCTGCGGTAGCACCCGCGAACCCGGTAAGAATCCTGCCGCCGTAAATGGTTTTTACCTTTCTTGCATTCCCCTTCATCACGGTCTGCCCCAGGGTAACCTGGCCGTCCCCGGCCATTGCCACTTTATTATCTTTTTTCACTGCAATAATTGTAGTTGATCTAATTTTCATTTTTTTGCTCCGTTAAAACCGGCTTTGCCAGAAATATTGCCGGCATGTGGATGTGCCTGTTTATAAACATCCCTCAGCCGCTCGATTCCCATATGTGTATAAATCTGCGTCGTCGACAGACTCTCATGGCCGAGCATTTCCTGAACTATCCTTATATCGGCCCCGTTATCTACCAGGTGAGTTGCAAAACTGTGCCTGAATGTATGGGGGCTCACATTTTTCGGAATTCCTGATTTTCTTACGTATTTCTCCACTATCAGCGAAATACCCCTTTGTGTAAGCCGCCTTCCCCGAAGGTTAATCAGCAGCGCATTCGCAGCGTCGTTGTCATCCTTGTCGGTACGGATATTCTTCAGCGGAAGGTATTCACGCAGGCATTCGAACGCCTTTTTACCCAGGTAAACTATCCGCTCTTTTCCGCCCTTTCCGTGGACCCTTACGCTCCTGTCCTTGAAATCGATATCGGTGATATTGATTGATGCTGCTTCTGAAACACGGCATCCGGTTGAGTACAGAAGCTCGAGAATAAACCTGTCGCGCAGTCCTGCAAACCCGCTGTCGGTTAGACTCAGGAGCAGATCGATTTCCTGTTCAAACAGGTAATCCGGAAGGTCTCTGTTCTTTTTAAGGCTCCTGATGTTCTCAAACGGGTTAATTTCCGTATAACCGTTCTTTCTGAGCCAGTTATAAAAACCGTTCATCGCAGAAAGTATTCTGTTCACAGTGGTTTTTGACAGGCCCTGTCCGGAAAGCCCGGAAATAAATCTTCGGGCGCAGACTGTATCCGCCGCAAGCGGATCAAGCTGTTCCTTTTCAAGATAGCCACGGTATTTGGACAGATCTTCAGTATATGCGCGCAGTGTCTGCTCAGAGTAATGCCTGACACCTCTTAAATACCGAAGATAAGTCTCAAAAATCATTCGTCGCTTCCATCCTCAACCTGTTCGTCGTGCTCATGTGTATGCAGAAAATCACATTCAGGATTTATACAGGCCTTTACGGTCCCGGTTTTTTTGTCGCTCTTTTCAACAAGAAAATAACCGCATTTCGGACAGTTTGAACTTGTCGGTTTAAAATGCGATATAAAATCACACTCAGGATAATTCGTACATCCGTAGAATTCCTTTCCCTTTCCGCCGGCTTTCTTTCTTGCAACTATTTTACCGTCACAGCCCTCTCTCGGGCAGTCGGCAAGCGGAACAGCCTTAGTGTTCCGGCAATCAGGAAACCCGCTGCACGCAAGAAAAAATCCGAACCTTCCGAGTTTCTTCACCATCGGCTTGCCGCATTTTTCACAGACTTCTTCGGTCGGCTCGTCCATCACACCCTTGATCGATTCGAGGGTTTCATTCACATGTTCAATTTGTGTTTTGAACGGCTGGTAGAACCTGCCGATCATTTCGTGCCATTCAAGACCGTCTTCCTCAACACTGTCGAGATTTCGCTCCATCTGGGCCGTGAATTCCTGGTTTACAACATCAGGGAACTGCGTCGACAGCATATCGGAGATAATCCTGCCGAGGGTGGTCGGCTGCAGCTGCTTGTTCTTTCTTACAACATAATACCTGTCGAGAAGCACACCGATAATAGGCGCGTAAGTCGAAGGCCGTCCGATGCCGTTTTCTTCGAGCATCTTAACTATACTCGCGTCTGTAAATCGTGAAGGTCCCGTTGTAAAATGCTGGTTCGCATTAAAATCCGAAACTTCAAGAATTTCGCCTTCCTTCATAGCCGGTACTTTTGTAGTCTTTTCCTTCGACTTCAGCATTTTTATAACCTGCTGAAAGCCTTTCGCAACCGATTTGGTTGAGCTGACCCTGAAGACGGCATCCTTTACAGTTATTTCGACTGATGTGGTCAGAGTCCGTGCATTTGTCATCTGGCATGCTACAAAGCGCTCCCAGATAATGGAATAGAGCTTGAACTGATCCTTGTTCAGGTGAGCCTTCATCTCATCAGGGGTATAGCGTATATAGGTAGGCCTGATTGCTTCGTGAGCGTCCTGCGCATTTTTTTTAACAGAGTATGAAAGCGGGGTTTCAGGAAGTTCCGCAGGGTAATGCTTCTCAAGCCATTCCCTTACGTCTCCGATAGCCTGGTCCGATATTCGGGTTGAATCCGTTCTCATGTAGGTAATAAGCCCGACTCTTCCGGAATCGATGTTTATGCCCTCATAAAGCTGCTGTGCGATCTGCATCGTTTTTCTTGATGTAAATCCGAGCCTGTTTGCTGCTGTCTGCTGAAGCGTTGATGTAGTAAACGGGGCTTTCGGCTTGATCTGCTTTTCGATGCCCTTTACAGAGGTAACCTCTGGTTTTGCATCTTTCAGCTCTTCTATGATCTTTTGAACCTCATCCTCGGATTTTATATCAATCTTTTCGCCCTTGTACTGAACCATCTGGGCTTCAAAACCGGTTTTGCCTTTATAAAAAATACCGTCCAGCGACCAGTATTCTTCCGGAATAAAACTTTCGACCAGTTTTTCACGTTCACAGATCAGCCGAAGCGCTACCGACTGGACCCGTCCGGCCGACAGACCGTTCTTGACCTTAGACCAGAGCAGCGGAGAAAGGTTGTAGCCGACAAGCCGGTCCAGCACCCGCCGGGCTTTCTGGGCATTAACCTTGGGTTCGTTAATCTCAAGCGGATTAGCCACCGCGTCTTTGATTGCACCCGGAGTTATTTCGTTAAAAACAATCCGCTCTATCTCGAGCTTTTCATTTTTCTTAAGAAGTGAATTCCTCAAATGCCAGGCTATTGCCTCCCCTTCGCGGTCATTATCAGATGCAAGCAGAACGTGACCGGCTTTATTCGCCTTGGTCTGCAGATCCTTCAGTATTTTAGCCTTCCCCCTGACAGTAATATACTCGGGTTCGAAGTTGTTTTTTTCATCGACTGCAATTCTGGATTTAGGCAGATCGATTAGGTGCCCCATCGAAGCAAGCACCGAATAGCCGGGACCAAGGTATCTTTCAATTGTAGAAGCTTTTGCCGGTGACTCAACTATTAATAGAGTATGAACTTTCATAGCATGCTCTCCTGAAATAATTTCCATTAAAATTTATATTGTTACCAATAAGTTCTTCGTTCAGAATCTCAGCCAGTTTCAGCCCGGCTTCATCCGTCGACATCTTCAATTCCATCTCCATAGTTCCGGACAGCAGCCGGTCAGATGAGATTCCCCAATCAGCAAGTATATCCTGAACACCGTTAATAAGCGGAGCGCCGTCAAATATCAGCCGGTGCACCCGTTCATGCCCTTCGGTTCTTTTTAAACCGGCACTGTGAATAAATAAATCCCTGCCATGTTCGACAGCAAAATCGGCTGTGATTAATGCTCCTGATTTTCCGGGAGCCTCAACCACTACAACGGCTCTTGAGAGTCCGCTGATAATCCTGTTCCGTTCCGGAAAATGATGTTTTCGTGCATCCTCGCCAGGCAGGTATTCACTCACGACAGCCCCTCCTGACTCAAGCAGCTCTGAGGCTATATCTTTATTCACAGCCGGAGTAATCCTGTCCGGACCGCTGCCGAGAACGGCGATTGTATATCCGCCGGCTGCGGTGCATCCCGAATGGGCCGCACGGTCAATTCCCATAGCCAGGCCGGAAACAACCGGAATTCCGCAGCGGGCAAGATCAAAACCCGTTTTAAAAGCAGCATCCACTGCATTGCCGGTCGGAAGCCTTGTTCCGACTACTGCAACAGCCGGTTTATTCCAAGAAGGAAGCCGGCCTCTATAGTACAATGCATACGGGGGATCGTAAATCTCGGCAAGCTGTGCCGGATAAGCCCTGTCTCCCAAAAATAAACATTTTATATCAGCCGTGGCAAGTATATTTTCAGCAATACGTGCTTCGACGGCGATCTTTTTCATCGGATTTTCATTGATTTTAAGCTTTCTTCCCACTACAGACTCAAGATCCCCTGTTTTCATCCGGCTGAGTGTTTCGAAATCCCCGCACACATCTCTCAGCAGGAATTTTTCTGAGGTCCGGAGGAACCTCAAACGGCTTACAGCAATCTCAAGCAGGTCAGCCATTGTTCAGTCCTCCGACCAGGCTCATTCTGTTTTCTCTTGCCTTCTGCTTCATTTCATCATCGGGGGCTTTCTCTTCGATTCTTGAGTACAGATCTTCGGCTGCGTCCGTTTCGCCCTGCAGAATTTTCACTCTGGCAAGCAGGAACATTGCATTATAGTTTTTACTTCCGCCTGCAAGCAGCCTTTCAAGGAGGGGTTCTGCATCAAGCGGTCTGTCGAGTTCAAAGATATAAAGTACGGAAAGCCCGTACAAAGCCTCGGAATAACCGGGATCAAGTTTGAGCGAACGAAGGTAATACTGCTCAGCCGTATCAATATAGTCTTTTACCTGGTCCCTGCGTACGACCGCCTTGCTCATCTGGGCAGCGGAAACAGCACCGTAATAATACAGCATCGGGCTGGTGGGAAAATAAAGAACGGCCTGTTCGATACTCTTGAGAGCATCATTGTACATCTCGAGGTTCATGTATTCCAGCGCAAGCATGCGGTAGTAAATCCCAAGATGTTCCGAGGCCTTTACTGTACGCTTCACCTCTGATTCATAGAACGAAATACCCTTTTCAAGGTTCCGGATTCTCTCTTCCGGGACCTTACCTGAAGTAAATTCTTTTTTTTCTGCGGCGGAAAGGTTTTCCATCCAGGCCTTTTTTTCACCGCCGCAGGAAACAGCAAGGAACAGAACTGCAATGGATATAATTACTGATATACTTCTTTTCATATTATCTCCGCTGCTCACCCTCTCGGGTGGTACTGCCGGTGGCTGTCCTTTAAATCATCGCGGCTCAGATGTGTATAAATCTGGGTCGTCGAGATGTCCGTATGTCCCAACAGTTCCTGGACCGAACGCAGGTCCGCGCCGCCCTGTAGAAGGTGGGTCGCGAATGAATGCCTGAGGGTATGTATTTTGGCAGTGACTCCAACCCGTCCGGCTATTTCGCGGAACCGTTTCCACATCCCCTTTCTTGTAAGCGGCTGCCCTCTGTAGTTCAGAAAAAGCATAGTTCCGGCATCTGCATTTTTTACCATAAACGGCCGTCCTTCGTCGATATACCGCCTCAGCCAGTACGTGACCTCTCCGCCGAGCGGGACAAATCTGTCTTTCTCGCCCTTGCCTCTAACCCGGACAAGTCCCTCGTCAAGAAAGAGGGAACCGAATGATAATGATACAGCTTCTGATACACGGAGTCCGCAGGAATAAATAAGTTCGAACAGCGCCCTGTCCCGCAGCCCGGCGGGCTGCTCAATATCAATTTCAGAAAGAAACTTGTCCACTTCCTCGATTGTCAGTACATCCGGGAGCTTTTTATCAAGTTTGGGCATATCGACGTTCTTTGCCGGATTATCTTCACGAATTCGCTCCAGCACTAAATAATTGAAAAAAGAACGCAGGGAGCTCAGAATCCTCGATACCGTACGGCTGCTCAGCTGATCTTCCGGGTCGACATCCTGTATTGCACTGATGTAGGATGTTACATCGGATGTTCTGATATCCGAAAGCGGAATATTCTTCCCGTTCACATAATTCAGAAAATCCGCGCATCCCCTGCGGTAGGCATCTACTGTGTTTCTGCTCAGCCTGAGATCAACCCTGAGGTAGTCTGAAAAATCCGAAAGGATTCTGTCTACATCCATTACAAAAAACCGTCAGCCTCAGCTTTCGGTACCGAATTCCGATCTGAAAACAGTTGGAATACCAAGATCTTCATCAAGTGTTGAATTCCGGCGTGTTAAAGAAACATTGCCGGCATTCCGGGATAGTCCCGACTGCATTTCAATCCATTCCTTGTATCCGACAACTTCTGTTCTTTCTTTTTCAGGTTCAAATATATCTGCCGGAACCGTTTCATCCTCGGCTTCATCGGTTGCACCTGTGGCGATAACAGTTACCTTTACCTCGTCTACAAGTGAGGGATCGGTAGCCGTACCCGAAATTATCATTGCGTCTTCATCAGCATTGGTTGTGATTATATTCAGTATTTCTTCATACTCCGCAAGTGAAAAATCCTCGCCGCCGGTTACGCTGACAAGAATTCCCTTTGCGCCTTCTATTCTGGCATCTTCGAGCAGCGGGTTATTGATTGCGTTTGTTGCCGCATCAACCGCCCTGTTGTCGCCGGATCCTGTACCGATTCCCATAAGGGCATCACCCTTTCCTTTCATAATTGTCCGGACATCGGCAAAATCTATATTGATTTCTCCAGCTTCAGTTATCAGGTCTGAAATCCCCTGAACTCCCTGCCTTAGAACGTCGTCGGCAATTCTGAATGCTTCCTTGATCGGAGTTTTTCGTTCGACTATTTTAAGCAGATACTGGTTGGGAATTATTATCAGTGTATCGACAGCCTGTCTGAGCCGCTCGATCCCCTGTTCCGCCAGCTTCATTTTCTTTGCGCCTTCAAAGGCAAATGGTTTTGTTACAACAGCTACTGTCAGGGCATCAAGTTCGCGGGCAATCTGCGCAACAACAGCGGCAGCTCCGGTTCCCGTTCCTCCGCCCATTCCGGCAGTGATAAAAACCATGTCGGACCCGCGCAGAACATTCCGGAGCTCTTCCGTGCTTTCAATTGCGGCATTCTGTCCAATTTCAGGATTTCCGCCCGCACCGAGACCGCCTGTCAGCTTAGTTCCTATGGGCAGTTTTCTTTCGGCGGTTGACAGTTTCAGAGCCTGTAAATCAGTATTTACAGCAAGAAATTCTACATTTTTCAATCCGCTTGATATCATCCGGTTAACTGCATTGTTTCCGCCGCCGCCAACACCGATGACCTTGATTACGGTAGGACTTGTTACGTCTCCACCGAATTTGTCTTCGACCAGCTCAATATTCATTAGCCGCCCCCTCCCAGAAGCTTTTAATTATAATAATACGGTCCCTATGGTTTTTACCAGTAGAAAAATAGACCTTTTTAAAAAAATTCTTTCAGCCAGTTCCGGAATTTATCCCCGAAACCGTCTTTTGACCTCTTCCCGACCGACGGAACGGCGTTATCACGTACAGCGAGTTCATGACCGTACATAACCAGACCGACAGCGGTTGAATACATCGGGTTCCTGTATTCCGGTACAAGCCCTCCAAGTTCAAACGGGTAGCCGATTCTTGCAGGCACTCCGAATACATTCTTCGCAAGCTCCGCAGCGCCCGGCATCATCGATCCGCCGCCTGTAAGAACCACTCCGCCCCGCAGATGATTCAGGTAGCCTTTCTTCAGCATCTTTTCACGAATCAGCGCAAATGTTTCAGTCATCCTCGGCTGTATTATTTTGCACAGCTCGGTTCGGGGAATCGATGCGGAAGGCCATCCGCCGACGCCCGGAAGCAGGATCTCTTCAGATGGATCAATAAGCGGCATATAGCAGCAGCCTGATTCCAGCTTGAGCTTCTCAGCGAATTCGGAAGGCGTCTTCAGGACTATCGAAATGTCGCTCGTAACCTGTTCGCCGCCGACTGCGACAACATCGGTATGATATGGAGCCCCCTCGACATACACAAGAACATCGGTCGTACCTCCGCCGAGATCTATCATCAGTACTCCGAGTTCCTTTTCCTCTTCAGACAGTACAGCCTTTGACGAAGCAATAGACTCAAGCACAATATCCTTCACCCTGAAACCCGCCCTGTTTACACATTTAAGCAGATTCTGGGCCGAGGTTACCGAGCCGGTTATAATATGGACCTCGGCTTCAAGCCTGATCCCGATCATATCGAGCGGATTCTTGATTCCGCCCTGATCATCAACTATAAATTCCTGGGGTATTACATGAAGAACTTCCCGGTCCATAGGTATAACGACTGCACGAGCAGCATCTATAACCCTTCGGACATCTTCATTATTTATCTCACGGTCACGGCCGGAAACGGCAACAACGCCGCGGGAATTAATTCCCTCAACATGTGCGCCGGCAATACCGGTAAAAACCGAACCGACTTCCCTTCCCGACATCATCTCGGCAGATTCAATTGCCTTGGTGACAGCCTTCAGAGTCGATTCAATATTAATTACAACACCCTTTCTGAGCCCGTCGGAAGGGGTTGTTCCTATTCCGACAATCTCAACCCTGCCTGCGTCATTCAGCTCACCTATTACGGCGCAAACTTTTGTGGTTCCTATATCAAGTCCTACAATCAAATCATCAACCGGCAAGATTATTCCCCCCTGATCCTGTATACAACTTCGTCCGTTCTGAAATCCAGCTCTTCAAGGTAATCAGACATCCCCTGTGACCTGGCGACATCGAGGACGAGCAGAATGTAGGTAAACAGGTCCTTATCAATCCTGCTTCCCACCCTCACAGGAATACTATAATTCTGAGGATACATCAATACTTCGAAATCATCATTATCTTTTCTGATAATCCGGCATTCTGAAATACTGTTAAAAAATGCAGGAGATTCTTTTCTGAGGATTTCAAGACTTGAAAGAAAACCCTTTACGGCCGCAGGCATAACAACACCCAGCCTCGCTTCTGCAATTCTTACGCCGGAAATCACAGGAAGATTAAGATCCGTAACCGATTTTCCCAGCTGAAAAACAACACCCGCCGAATCTACAGCCGCAGGAACTACCCGTCCCTCCGTCTCAATCAGGCAGACCGCAAGCGGGGTTCTTCCCTCTATTGCAATGTTAAGAGTATCAGGAAATTTCTTTTCGACTGAAGCGCTCGATATCTGCGGATAACGCTCAAGCCTTGCGGCAACGGCCGCTTCGTCCAGTCCGAAATATGATTCCCCGCCCGAAATTCCGGCCATCTCAAGAATCTGCTTGTCTGTTGCCGAGAATGTCGAGCCCGCTGTAATATGGATTTTTTCAATTTTCACATTTCTTGCAAAATAAAGATGATACATTACCTGGGCGAACAGAACAAAGAGCAGAAGGACAATGATTATCCTGAAAATCCGGGCGGTTTTTTCCCGCCTCTGCGTCAGCCTGTCACCGGTCTCGTTTACGGAGGGTGTGTTTACCATCCGGAAGTCGGTATCGCTGAAATTATAAAATCCTGAGTCATCGTAGTCTTTATCGTTAAAATGATGCAGCTGACTCATATCAGTATTTCTCCTCACTCTGTCTTTTTGTAATCCCCAAAAGAAGCCCGCACATTATAAAAGTCACCAGCAGCGACGAACCGCCCGACGAGAAAAAGGGCAATGGAATACCTGTCGCAGGAACAAGTCCCGACACAACCGCCATATTAAACAGGGCCTGGTACAGAATGCTGATTGAAAGTCCGAAACTTAAAAGAAAATCGAACCGGCTCTGACTGCGGCAGCCTTTCTGCATAACCCGTACAGCAAACCCAATGAACAGCGCAATAATGCACAGAACCCCAATAAAACCGACTTCTTCGGCAGTTGACGCAAAGATAAAGTCCGAATGTACCTCGGGCAGTCCGCCCAGCTTTTTGATTCCGTTACCGAGCCCCTGTCCGAATAGTCCCCCGTTTTTCAGCGCACTCTGTGCAGCGATGACCTGATACCCGGATCCGACAGGATCTGTTTCAGGATTAATAAATGTTATAAGCCTTTCAACCCTGTGAGGTTTGGTAAACAAAAATATCACTGATATGGGCACTATTGCGACAATAAGGTAAATAAAGTAAAGAAGCGGAACTCCCGCCATAAAAAACACCGACAGGCCTATCACGAGGATAAACACAGCTGATGAAAAGTCGTTCTGCAGCAGAACCAGGCCGAGCATGATCGCAAGGATAATAAGCGGCGGAATTACAGTATTTCCGAGATCGTGCATCCGATCCTGTTTTTTATCAAATATATTTGCCAGGTACAGAATTATCGCAAGCTTTCCAAGCTCTGAAGGCTGAAATGAGTAACCGAATATGAAAATCCAGCGCCTTGCGCCGAGAATTTCTTCGCTTATCCCCGGAATAAAGGTCAAAAGAATCAAGACAAATGTACCCATCAGCATTAACGGCGTATATTTCCTCAATACATCCACCGGGGTTTTATATGCAGCGAAACCGAGTGCAGCGCCTGCTGCGCCTAACAGCAGCTGCTTTCGTATAAACAGAAAGCTGTCATTGAAGTATTTGTTTGCATAATGATATGATGCTGAAAAGAGTGCCGCAAAGCCGCAGCCGGCAAGCAGAACAATTATCATCATGAGAATAAAATCACTCTGTCCGTCGCGAACCCTTTCGAGTTCAAATCTGCCCTTCATCATCGCCTACTGTATTTTCAATGTCGAAAGCGCGAGTATTGCGAACATTCCGCCCATTATCCAGAACCTGATAACAACCTTGGTCTCCGCCCAGCCTTTCAGTTCAAAATGATGATGCAAAGGCGCCATTTTAAAGACTCTTCGGCCGGTTAATTTGAAAGAAACCACCTGTATGACTACCGAAAGGGTTTCAAGAACAAAGACCCCCCCGATTATTACCATTAATATCTCTTTCTTGATTATAAGCGACATCACGCCCAGTGCTCCTCCCAGAGCGAGTGAACCGGTATCGCCCATAAAAACCTCGGCAGGGTGAGAGTTGAACCAGAGGAACCCGACAGCTGCGCCGACCAGGCCGAAACAGAAAACCGGCAGTTCGCTGCTTTCAGGCAGGTACGGAATCTGCAGGTAGGACGCAAAGTCCGCCCGTCCCGTAATATAGGTCAGAATAGCGAAAGCGATTCCTGCCATAATGACGAGTCCTATTGCAAGACCATCCAGCCCGTCGGTAAGGTTCACGGCATTAGCCCATGAAACCAGGACAAAAACACCTATCGGGATATAGAGCACACCCAGATCAAGAACAGGTGTCTTCATGAAAGGAATATACAGAAGTGTCGTATGATCATTCCTGTTTAAATAAAGGAACAGAACGATGATCAACGAGACTGCGATCTGCCCGACCATTTTAAATCTTGCATGAAGCCCCTCGGAACTCTTCCTGGTAATCTTCAGATAATCGTCCAGAAAACCGACCGCACCGAAACCGGCCAGTGATATCAGCGAAATCCAGACATAGGGGTTACTGAGGTCCTGCCACAAAAGCGATGATATCAGCACCGCAAGTATAATAATTACACCGCCCATTGTCGGCGTTCCGCTTTTGTGAAGATGCGACTGCGGACCGTCCGTCCTTATCATCTGCCCCAGTTTAAATTTCTTCAGCGCCTTTATAATCCTCGGCCCCAATATAAATGAAATAAACAGAGCCGTGACTGCAGCGTAGGCAGCGCGGAAAGTAATATACTGAAATATATTGAATGCGGAAAAGTAGTTTACCAGTGGAAATAATAATTCTTTTAACATTCCGCACTCCTGAATTTATTCTTTAGCGGCTGAACCAGCCGCTCCAGGTTCATCGACCTCGAGCCCTTGAGCAGAACAAGATCGCCAATAGCCACAGAACCTGTGATTTCTGCCTCAAGCTGATCGTAATCAGCCGTATGAAAAAGCTTCGGAACGTTTTTTCCGGAAACAGTCTCTGCCGAAACCGCCTCTTCATACGCGCCCCTCGAATCCGGCCCGAAAAACAGAACCTGAACTGCAGCACTCGCCGCTGCTGCGGCACCCGCTTTTCTGTGCATCCCGGCGCTGTCGGCTCCGAGCTCCTTCATATCGCCGATCACATATCGCTTCATTCCATCCCATTCAAGCCCGTCGGCGAACCTTATTGATTCAAGCAGCGAATTCACGTTCGAATTATAGCAGTCCTGAATTATTGTCACGTCGCCTTCTATTATCTGGCTTCGTCCGAAAAGCGGTTCAGCTTTCTCAAGCCCGGCCTTAATTTCGGTCAGGCTGAGGCCTGTAAAAAGGCCGACACTTATTGCGCAGAAAGCGTTTTTAAGATTGTGTTCCCCAATAAGCGGAAAATTAATCCCGCAGGATTTGAACAGAATCTCCCAGCCGGACAGGGCACGGTTCCGTACCGCAAACCTGCCGGCTTTTTTTTCTACATAGGCCCGTCCAAAGGCAACCATACTGCCTTCAAGACCCTCGCCCAGAAAACCGGAAAAAGGCTCGTTCTCGTCAACAAAGAGAACATTGCCGCCCGAAAAAAAGGCAGCGGCCCTTCGCTTCTCATAAGCGATTGTTTCTATAGTTTTGAAAATACCGATATGGGCAGTCCCGATATTGGTAATGACAACCAAATCAGGACGGAGTATTTCTGAGAGTACATCCATCTCGCCCACACGGTTAATGCCCATTTCTATTACCGCGTACTCATGGTGTTCCTTAATATTGAATACCGTAAGCGGAAGTCCTATCTCGGAGTTGTAGTTTCCTGAAGTCTTTACAACGGAATATTTTTCCGAAAGTACCGATGCTATCAGTTCCTTCGTAGTTGTTTTTCCGTTGCTGCCGGTAACTCCGATTCTGACCGGCCCTGATATTCCCTTCATATATTCAGCTGCAGTTTTCTGAAGTGCAGCCAAAGGATCTTCTACGGCAATGACAAAAGCGCCATCCGGAGGCAAATAGCCGTTATTATCCGAAAACCATTCAGACGAAACAACAGCTCCGCAGGCACCGCTGCCGAATGCAGCATTAATATAATCATGACCGTCGACGCGTTCACCGGCAAGCGCAAAAAACAGGCAACCGCCCGAACACCTGCGGGAATCCACTTCTGCAGTATATACAGGAATATCGCCGGCCCCAACAAGCCTGCCTCCCGTCCATGCCGCTGCATCACCGGATAAAAAGATCGGGGACAGCTCAGCCATCCTGACCGCCTTTTGACGCCCTTAGATCGATTCGCAGAATCCGGCGCGGATCAATTTTTTCCAAACCGAGATCCTCATCTGCAATTTTATTTATCCTGAACGGGGACTTTAAAAACTCAATCCCCATGACTATCTTTTTATTGCTTTCAAAAATGCTCTTCTGGGCCAGTTCCAGGTCGGAAACCTCCTGGTTCAGCATATCGTACCTGTACGACTGCCACACAGAGACAAAGAGTAATGCCGGAACAAGAAATACAAGCAGCGCGATAATAATTCTTTTCAAACCTTAAAACTCCTCATCTGAAATCTTCTTCACAACCCTGAGCTTCGAACTCCGTGAAGGCGCATTAAGCTTTATTTCCTCTTCTGTCGGAATCACCGGCTTTTTGGTGATGATCTCAACAATCCTTCTACCCTCACAGTTACATATCGGCTGTTCCGGGGGGCATATACAGGCCTTATTCATACTTCTGAAAAAGTGCTTAACCCGGCGGTCTTCCAGTGAATGGAAGGTAATCACTCCCATCCTTCCTCCCGGCTTAAGAATCCTGAGCGCATTTGCAAGGACGGAATCGAGCCGGGCAAGTTCGCCGTTAACAGCTATCCGCAGTGCCTGAAAACTCCTTGTTGCCGGATGAATCCTGCCGTGCCTGTAATCAGGGGGTGAAGCCTTGCTGATAATCTCCGACAGCTGCCCGGTTGTCTCGATACGCCCGGACTTGCGCTGCTCAACTATGGCCCTGGCAAACCTACGGGAATACCGCTCCTCGCCGAATTCATAGATAAGATCCGCTATTTCAGCCTCCGGATACTCGTTAACAATGTCGGCAGCCGAAATTTCCAGCTCCGAATCAAGGCGCATATCCAGCGGTTCGTCTCTTAAAAATGAAAACCCCCTTCCTGATTTCTCATAGTGAAAAACCGAAATACCCAGGTCAAAAAGAATGAGGTCCGGCCGTTCATCTCCCAGTGGATACTGTTTGAAAAAGGTGTTAAACCACTGGTTATAGAACCTGACCCGTCCGGCGAACGGCTCCAGCCTTTTTCTGGCTACAGCCATAATATTCCCGTCGGCATCAAGTCCAACCAGGTTCAACCCCGGACACCTTGAAAGAAAAAGCTCTGAGTGCCCTCCCTCACCCAGAGTGCAGTCAATCATAAGCCTGTCTTCATCAGCAGGTTTCAGGTAGCTGAAAACTTCTTCTTTCAGGACTGAATAATGTACAATATCCATGAACGGCCGTGTCCCGGCTGCAGTTTAAAAATTAAGAAGATCGCCTAAATCTTCGGCTGCAGCCAGAAAATCCTCCTCACTCTCATCTAAATAATTCTTATATTCTTCATCGTCCCAGATTTCCATGTACTTCTCCATTGCTAGCAGAACAACTTCCTTTCTGAGTCCGGCAGCATCGCGCAAAGACGGAGGAATATTAATTCTTCCGGATTTATCAATTTCACATTCCTGGGCAGGGGCTATAATCCTCCGCTGCAGGAGCCGGGTCTTTGACTTGAAAACAGAAGAAGAATCAAGAATCTGGGAAGACAGGCGCTTCCACTCATCGGGAGTATACACCCAGAGGCATTTTTCGATACCGCGGGTAAGGACAAGACAGTTTCCGGGAATAAGGGTTCGCACTCGGGAAGGGACCAGCATTCGGCCTTTTTCATCAAGATTGTTCCTGTACTCACCAGTAATCATTTTAAATCCCACATACTCCTATAATCTCCCACTTTTTACCACTTAGTAATTATATTAAACCATGAAATTCCTTTTTTAAACCTTTAATTAAATGAATTAAAGAAAATAAAAAAATATTCCGATAATAAAACTTAACGCTTGTTTAGTAGCATTTTTTAATTCAAATCAGTAATTATACTGTATGCCGATTTACCGAGTACATTTCAAATGGAAGGACAAAGACCTCCAGATTAAGGCAACAAGCCTCGACCTCACCCATCCGTATTTCGTTTCGATAAAAGATCTGATTCTGAAAAAGGAATCAAGGCTGATTATCGACCCCTCCGAGGATGATGTGCAGAGACTTTTCGGAAAAACCGAACACCTGATGATACCCTTCCAGGCAGTCTCTTTAATAGAAGAATTTAAAGACGATGCATTCGACAACATGGAGTCAAAACAACGGCCCAGACTGATGGACTTCAAACTGCCCGATAAAGAAGACAATGAATAATGATATGGGACACAAAGGTTATCGTATATCCTGAAGGCGACTTTATCGAAATTGAAAGGGAATTGAAAATAAACGAGCTTGTGGATATAAACGGCAACCCAGTACGGCTGCCCCTTGCAAGCCCGAAGACAATAATCTACAGGGTCTACCGAAAATCCACATCCGATACCAATAACGGTCCGGTAATCCGTTTTTATCTTGAACAGCTGAGTTTGACCGAGACAGAAGAGATTTCATACTAATTGAAATAAATAAGGCCTGCGGGTAATCCGAACCCCGCAGGCCTTTACGGAACCTCTATTTGGTACCGGGCTTCTTGTCCCCGAAAATTCTGTAATCAAGATCAGGAAAGATCTTGTTCTCTTTTTCAATCCGGGTAAGCCATTCGGTATTAACTGTATTCCTGCAGAGATTGTCATATATCTTGTTGAAGTTATGCAGATGCCGCTTAACTCGCATTTTTGCATAATCAGCGCTTAGACAGGTTTTCATTATGAACGGCCAGTCCGACGCCTGCGACAGCAGTACCTCGCGTGCGGCCTGATCGAGAACCCTCTTCTTAAGTCCGCTCTCGTTCGGAAACCTTGAAACCAGCTCCTTCATCCTCTCGGAAGCCTTGTGTATATGCCTGTAAATCCAGTCATTGGCACCGCCGCCGAGCCAGACAGAGGCGTAGCCCTTGTTCCCCCAGCTCGAGAAAATCGGTTCAACCTTTTCATTCTCTTTATATTCATCGATATATTGTGACGGACTGATCATTGCAAGCTCGGGAGTCTCTGCAGCCTTCCGGATTACACTTTCAAGCCAGATCAGTCCTTCGTACCACCACTTTCCGAAGACCTCGGAATCGTAGGGACAGATAATAATCGGAGGCCTGTCCATCAGTTTGGAAAGCTTTTTCACCTGTGTCACACGCTGGTAAATAAAATTCTCTGCATGCGCAAGGGCTTTCTGCCTGGCTTTATCGGCATTATAGAGACGCCCCTTCTCGCCGGCGTTTATCTTGTAATATTTATACCCGGTGCTGATTCTGATTTTCTCATCATAGAGATGCGGTCCGATATAATCGAATGGCTCAGTATAGCCGATGTCCTGCATCGCATCACGGTAAACCTGGTCTCCGGGGTACCCCTCATCATGCGACCAGACAGAGCGCGAGGCGGGAATATCCCTCGAAAAAGCAAGCATCCCGCTGCTTGTTTCGACCGGGGCATAAACACCGTATTTGGATTTACGGGATGCAAAAAGCTGTCCGTGCGCAGCAATAAAACTGTAGTCGATACCGTGCTGCTTCATGTATTTTCCCAGTCCCGGGAAATAACCGAGCTCAGGAATCCACATGCCACGGGGGGCCTGACCGAACACACGACCATATGAAATAACCGCAGTATGAATCTGCGCTTCAATTACCTGCGGATATTCCTGGTAAAGCGGCATAAAGGCGTGAGTCGCAGCAGTTGTAATTATTTCAATACAGCCAGCCTTTTCGAGCACCTTGAAAGCCTTTACGAGGTTTCTTTTATAAAGGTTCTCATACTCATCGAGACAGCGCTCATAATGCTCCCTGTAAAGCAGAGACAACTTGTGTATGTCGGGATTGTTTTTGTTCCGTTCCAGTTCTTTCTCGCCAAGAACAATCTTGTCTTCAAGATACAGAACGAACCTCTCTTGAAGCAGATCATCCATCAGCATCGTTGTCAGAGTCGGTGACAGTGACACCGTTACCCTGTATTGAACCTTTTCGTCATGAAGCTTCTTCAACAAACCTAAAAGCGGCAGATAAGTTTCTGCCAGCGCATCAAAAAACCAGTTTTCTTCAAGGCATTTTTCTTTCTCCGGATGATGCACATACGGGAGATGAGAATGAAGCACAAATCCTAGATACCCTTTTTCATTGCTCATAAATTAACTACTCCAGATATTCGCTATCTAACTTGGATATAATTCTCTGGGGGATTTTTTCTGCAGCTTCGACGTCGCTCAGGTCATAGACGCCTGCTACCAGAAGAAGATCATTTCCGGTGCCTTTCAGCTCTTTAAAATCACTGTAATCCCCGATTTCCCACATCGGACTTTTAACTGTATTTGATCTGCATAACACTTTTTCAGATGTAGTACTTTCGAGCAGGAGTTCAACGCAATAGAAGATCCCCGGCCTCGGCAGGTTGATATACCAGCTGCTGTCGTCAACTTTAACCGGAATATCGGAATAATCATATATATTTTCTTTATTAAATTCCTTTTCTTTCAGTTCGTAAACTCTTAACAACAGGTCGCCTTTCATGACGCCCAGTTTGAGCGACGAAATATCAGATTCCTTTATATCCCAGTACGTATATGCCCATGCAGGGTCCCTGAGAAGTAAAACAATCTTTGTTTCATTATACCGCTCAGGAAGCGGGTACTGGTCTTCCTCGAAATCGAACTGCTCGTCGAGAGTTATATCGAATTTTCTTTCTTTTATCTGCATCGCAGGATTATTGGCTAGTACATTTTCGGCTCGGTCTTCTTCAATAGCTTCTAGAATCAGGTCGATCAGTTCCTGTTTATCAATTGTCTCACTGATACTGATTCCCTCTTTGACGGCAATTTCCCTAAGGAAATTTTCAGGTAAAAGCTGCAGGCGCTCTTCTGTCATTATACCCTCCAATATAATCACTAATCCTAGGATAAATGAATGCCTTATGTCAATAGGATCAACTAGATCATACCCATTATACAGACGACGTCGCCTGCGCCGAGCGGTTTAACAATACGATCCGCCGCTGATTTAAGCAGTTTCGGGGCGGTTCCAGCCGCAAGCCCGCCCCAGCTGACGGATTTCTGAATCACAAATCCGTGTTTTCTGAGCAGCTTCGACAGGGTTTTCTTTGAAAAAAGATGCATATGGTCATTTATTGCGGACCTCCACCCCCCCCTGAACAGTAAGGCCTGAAACCCGCTGATGTCGGGTGTTACAATTATAACAATTCCGCCGGGCCGCAGTATTCTTGCTGTCTCTGCGATAAATGCGTCAGGATCCGTGAGATGCTCTATCAGATGCGAACAGTGGACAACATCAAAACTGCTGTCGGGAAAACCGGCTGCTTCGAGCGTCCCGATATGAATATTCAGGCCTTTCTCTTCAATCCCGAAGCGTGCTGAAGGAGCACAAACTTCGACCCCCTCCGCGTTCCAGCCGGAACTGCCCAAATATTCAATAAGTGCGCCGGTGGCACAGCCGATATCCAGAAACGAGGCAGTACGCCCCAGAGCTTCCGCAGAGGCCCTGATTTGTGCTTCCCTTCCGAAAAACCCGACATCCCTCAACCCGAGCTTCATTAAATTCAGAAAATTTGCCTCATTCTCTTTCTCGTAATCAAAATACTCTTCGTCATAACGCCCAAGAAGCTGCTCCTGAACAGGCTGGGGATTCTGATAAACAAGTCCGCAGGACCTGCATTTTACAAAGGGGATTCCTCCGCTCTTCCAGATTCGCCTGTATCTGCTGCTGCCGCATAAACCGCAGCTGATTTCTGCGAACTCTTTTTCAGACGGAGATTTCGAGAAGGTCTTCACGGTTATTACTCTGTAACCGTCAATTGAAAAGCATATGTATTCTCATTCTCTGAATAATCGCTCACGAGGATTTCAAACCGCAGGTCGCCGGGAACAAGCGTCAGCTCGCCGAGAGAAATGAAACCGTCGCCGCGGTAATAATCACCATACAGGACTTCTTTCTGGGATTGAATAACCGCTCCGGCATCTTCATATCTGAGAGACTCAAAATTTATATAAAAAATCTCTTCACCGTTCCGGAACAGATGAATTTTATACGGAGCCATGGTACAGAAGAAATCATCGGACATGCAGGGATCAAAAACTTCGGCAATCAGCTCAGCCTTACCGGCCTTTACCGTTCCCTTTTTACCGATCTTAGTGTAACCGGCCTCAGTTCTGAGTCCGACCTCCCGCACAACAGGGGACTTGTTGTCAACGATGGAATTTAGTATAAGCAGCGGGTTTACATACTGCTCGAATTCGCTGTCAATAACCGCAAAAGACAGGCCGGGTTTTGATGATTTCCCGACTGAACCCGACTTACCGATGATATCCGATGCCGACACCCCTGATTTCTGCTCAATATCATCTGCCGGGACCAGACCCGCGTACAGGGTTCTGAGTTTCCGAGCATGCTCCACCACAACATAACTGCCCAAACCGTCCGGCAGCCGGTCGGCTGATTTACCGTCATCAAAGAAGATTACTTCACCCGCTTCTGAGACCCTGACATCCAGCCCCTCCCCGTACAACTCTATTCCGTTATTGAATGAATCCCATTTACGGCTTCCGAAGGTTGAAGTTACAAGGGGGGCGACGACCGGCCAATTGAATGCGACAGCAATCTGAAGGGGAAAAAAAAGTATTATTCCTATGCCGATTATTATCCTTTTCAGAGCACTACCCCTCCATTATATCGTATCGGATTATTTTTCCGTCGACACCAATATAGAAACATCCGCCTGCCGGCCGAAAGTAAAAGTCGCCGCCGGGAAAATGAAAATCGGCAAGATTTCCGGTATCAGGCCGGTAAATCCGTACTATGTTGCCGGTTTCATCTGCGGACAGAATATAAGAAAGATCACTCTCGCCGGAAATCAGGACCCTGGTCAGGCTGCCTTCGACAGGTATTTTATTTTCAAGAAAAGTAGCCGTACTGTACAGCAGCAGCCCGCCGCGGCTCTCTACATAGAGAAGCCTGCCGTCCGTGCTGTAGTCCATGAGAATATTTCTCCTGAAATCTTCATTCATCGTTTTCCTGAAGACAGGAACCCATGATTCATTTCTGTATTCAAAACATATCAGCTGCTGCGGATACAGGCCCGTAACTGCGGCAAACCGGGTACCGTCGTCGGTAAGGGCACATGCATAGGCAACACTGTACCTGCTGTCTGTTGAAAAATAGGTAAAATCCGGCTTATTGCTGCCGGTAAAAACAGACACCTCGCCGTTCAGCTTGCCGATTATGATCGCCCTCGCCCCTGCATCCATTGATGTAATCAGGGAATCGGACGAAATTGTAAGCAGTTCGGATCCGTCAGTACCGTATTCCGAGACAGACATCCGGTCAGGCGAAAGTACAAAAAGCCTGCTGTTAATAAAAAACGGGAAACCTTCGGTCTCGATGCTGCTTTTCATCCTTCCTGAAGAATCCTTCAGTACCAGATTATTCGAAATACTCGAGTAATTTATAAAGACGTCTGAAGAAACGGCGGAATTGTACATAACATCTTCCGAGTAGAGGATTTCACCTGCCGACGAAAAATATCCGAGTTTATTATCAAATTTAAACGGAACAGCCCCCTCGACAGAAAAACGTCCCGAGGGTTCCGAAAAGGCGTCCGCGCTCCAGGACGGAAGGATTACCAGCTCTTTCTTTAACTGATGAGGAAAAAAGATCAGATAGACGGCAAAAAGCCCGAAAAACAGTATTAAAAAAATTCTTTTTCTCATAATACACCAATCAATTGCATCCTATACTATTACGTGCGATACTGTCAAACACAGTATACTGAATTTCAGGAGCATGATTTTGGAAGACAAAGACAAAAAGCAGGCAGAAAATCTGCTTGCTGAAGCGGCCGAAGCAGGCAAAATGTCCTATTCGCCCTATTCACACTTCACCGTGGGAGCGGCGCTTTTATGTGCCGACGGAGAGATTGTCACTGCAGCCAATGTCGAAAACCGGTCATACGGACTTACTATATGCGCCGAACGCAGTGCAATTGTAAAAGCTGTTTCGATGGGAAAAAGGGAGTTCAGCGCACTTGCCGTATACTGCGGGAAGGCCGATTACCCGGTCTCACCCTGCGGGGCCTGCCGCCAGGTAATATCGGAATTCTGCGACCGGGATATGCCTGTTTATTTCAGCGGAAAAGATGCTGCCGACAGGGTTGAAACCACAGTCGGAGAACTGTTTCCATTTGACGCGCTAGACGAAATGAAGAACGGGAAATACAGCCTGTAATTCCCGCTTGGTAAAAATAATATTTTCAGGTCCGGTCACTTTTTAGCGGATTCTTTCTTCTTCAAATCCTGATCCATCTTGGATTTCCAGATATCGATCTTCCGCTTCAGATCGTTTGCCTCTTCCGGTTCGCCGACTAGGGCATTTAACCTGCGAAGGCTTCCGAGAAAATTTATAGCGAGCTTGAAATCATCAATACGCAGCGTTGAGAGTTCATATTTTTCACGATAGCCGTCGGCAGACTGCTGAAGCAGCCTCTTCACAGTTTTCAGGTGTGCAACTCTCTCCTGGTAAAAATCTTCACGCGGGTCAAGTCCGGACATCAGGTTCTTGAGATCCAGCAGGTTCTTGGCTACGACTGCGAAACGGCCTTCGACCTCTACGAATGACCATTTCCACTTTGTATTTTCGCCGTATGCATCCTTTACAGCCTGTATCGAAAAACCAAGTTTCTTCACAAGGCGCCACCTGTCGGCCTGGCTGAAGGATTTTATTTTATCGAGCTTTGCTTCATATTCGGAAAATGGAACATCTATGAAATTCGATACAGTGTTTTCAAGACTGATAATTGCCTTATAACAGGTCTTCCTGGCTTCATTAAGATAGGCATCGTTTTTTATCCCGAGAAGCGCAACCGAGAGATTGTTCATAAGGACGAGATAAGAGACCATATTAAGATTGGTGTTCGCAGACTGAAGATTAATCATCCCGGAGTTATCACGATCCTTACGCGCCATAGCTTCAAGCTCCAGCTCCTGCTTTTTCAATTGCTCAAGCTTTTCCCTGTGCTCTTTTAACTTCTCGGTATACTGCTCTTTAGCCTGAGTACTGATTTTCCCCACTGTATCAGCTCTCCTCCTGCCCGCCTGAAGCCTTCATCAAAAGTTCTTCGGCATGCTTCAATGATACATCCGCGTTGGTGTCCCCGGACAGCATTCGCGCAATTTCGATCTTTCTTTCTTCACCGGATACAGCCCGTATCTCTGTAAATGTCCGGCCGGAAACAGAATTTTTGCAAACCCTTATATGATTATCGGCACGAACAGCTATTGAGGCAAGGTGTGTTATGCATAGAATTTGTTTATATTTTGATAATTTATACAAATGTTCGCCGACAGCAACAGCTATTTCGCCGCCGATTCCGCTGTCAATTTCATCAAACACAAGACAGTCCACGGAATCCTTATCGGCAAGCACAGATTTAATCGCAAGCATTACTCTCGATATCTCTCCGCCGGAAGCTATGCTCTTTAAACGCTTAGGGGGTTCCCCCTGGTTCGGTGAAATGAGAAATTCGATTGAATCGAAACCGTTGATTCCGCAGGATGGACGGCCGTTCTCACCCAACCGCTGTTCGACAAGAACGCGGAATTCAGCTTTCGGCATGCCGAGAGCCTTCAGCTGGCTCTGAATTTCAGCCTGCAGCTTCAACGCAGCCTCTTTTCGCTTTTTGGACAGCTCGGAAGCCTGGCCTAAAACTGATTTTTCAAGCAGGCCTATCCGTTCGGAGTATTCTGCCTTCAGCTCCTCGCGGTTTTCAATATTACTTACCTTTCGTCGGCTCTCTTCAAGAAATTCAAGAATCTCCTCGATAGTATCACCGTATTTCTTTCTGAGTTTCATGATTTCGCCGAGTCTTTCATCACAGGCTTCAAGTTTTTCCGGGCTGAAATCAAAATTGTTCCGGTAACGTTCAAGGCTGTCAAGAACATCTTCTGTTTCGTAAAATGCATTTTCCAGCCTTGTCCCGTACTCTGAGAATAAATTATCTATACTGCTCAGCTCCCTTATATGCTTCATGCCGCTACGAAGCCCGTCGAGGGCTCCGCCTGCACTTTCACTGAGACTGTTATGTATATCTTCCAGATGCGTAAACAGCTTTTCAGCCTGTGAAAGAAGCCTGTGCTCATTTTCGAGTTCTTCGATCTCGCCGGGATGCAGCTTTGCCTGCTCAATCTCTCTTACCGCAAATGCCGCTATATCAGCCTCACGGAGCATCTCGCGCTCGTCGGTCATCAGCTTCTGGTATTCTTTTTTGATATTGCTAAGCGAAATAAAATCCGCAGTCAATGATTCCGCAGTTTTTTCAAGCCCTGCAAAACTGTCAAGAAGTTTCCTGTGATTCTCGACTGAAAGCAGTGACTGATGTTCATGCTGCCCGTGAATATCAAACAGCAGAGATGTGAACTCACTGATATCATTTTTTGTGGCAGGCACCGACTGAATATAGATACTGCCGCGTCCCGTATTTTTCAAAACCCTCCGCAGGATAACACGGCCTTCGTCAGCAGGAATATCATGATCCTCAAGCCACTTTTCAGCCTCCGTGTTTCCGGAAATTTTGACAACTGCAGAGACCTCAGTTTCATCGGCGCCGGTCCGGATATTAATCACGTCGCCTTTTTCGCCAAGAACAAGGCTAAGCGCCCCGATAATAACCGATTTTCCCGACCCGGTTTCACCAGTAAGTATATTGAACCCGGAGGAAAACTCAACGGTAAGCTGCTCCGCCAATGCATAATTTCTGATATACAGTTCTTCAAGCATCCGGACCTCCAGACCATTTGAGTTTTGTCCGAAGTATTTCATAAAAATTACGTTTATCGGAATTGATTATAAGTGCTTTCTCAGCGGCCTGTTCAAAAACCACTATGTCATCCGGTTTAAGCGGGAATACAGTCTGACCGTCCACCGTAAGCATTATTTCAGCACGCTGATCAGAGTCAACGGATATTTCAATCTTCTTGTCCGAATTTATAACAAGCGGCCGGTTTGAAAGGCTGAAGGGACAGATAGGGTTCAGAAGCACAGCTTCCATTTCAGGTTCCATCAACGGACCGCCGGCTGCAGCGGAATACGCGGTAGAACCGGTCGGGGTTGAAACGATGACACCATCCGCCCTGTATTTTCCGAGATGAGTTCCGTTCAGACTTACCGACAGCCTTATCATTTTGGAAATTCCGTAGGCCGAGATTACCGAATCATTCAGGCAGTGATATTCCGCAATTTCTGCCCCGTTACGTATAACTACAGATTTAAGCATCAGCCTGCGGCTCAGCCTGAGCTTGCCCTCGATATATTCTTCAAAGGTTTCCTGCCATTCATTCTTGGAAACCTCGGTAATAAAACCAAAGTTCCCCATATTAACCGCCAGAACCGGAATTCCAAGCTGTGCAAGTGTGCGGGCTGAAAACAGAACAGTTCCGTCGCCGCCTAATGCAAAAGCTATATCGGCGCCTGTAATTTCCGGGTCGATAGGCTTGCCCGCATAACCGAAGACATCAGCTGCGATGCCCCGGCTGTCCAGGTATGAAGTAATCTCGGCAACGAGGTTTTCTGCTTCAGGTTTGAGCAGGTTAACTATGATAACGGCCTTTTTTATATCTTTTCTCATAAAACAATTCAGATTAAACTATTATCGCTCTCACGGCAATGATGAAAGCACTCTTGAAATAACCGATATATTATTCTTTCCAAGCATCGGGTACAGCGGGAAATTTACACACCTTAAAAGCAGCGCTTTTGCATTCGGACAGTTTGTCTGGACCTCCTCCGAATATGCTGCGATAGATCCTGAAAAAGCAGGCTCCGTCAGTACATTTTTCTTCATGGCATAGGCTGCTACTTCATGTATTCCGGTTTCAAGTACAACCGGAAAACTGTAGTGAACATTGGAAGCCTCGTCCTTCTGAGTAAGGCGCCTGTGTTTTGACCGCATCAGCGATTTTGAAAAAATATCGGCAATCTCGGCTCTACTTTCAATATATTCAGGCAGATTTTTCAGCTGAACTATTCCAAGAGAGGCGTTCATATCGGGCAGGAATACTGTGTGATGCAGTTCTTCGGCAATACTGCTGAGTTTCTTTCCGTCGTTTTTCGAAGATGCAAGAACAGCCGCACCGCCGCCGGTGGTAATAAGACCGTCCTCATCCATATTTACTACAGTAAATCTCCCGTAGGTTCCGGCCTTGCGCTCATCTCTTTCAGCGCCGAGAGCCATGGAGATATCCTCTATAACCGCAAGCCCGGTTTCGGCAATTCTGTCCATGTCGGGAAAGAACCCCATTTCATAATTGACGATTATAGCCTTGGCATCAGCCGCCGCAGATTCGATCAATTCAATGTCGGCAAGCGAACTGTCCGGATCGACATCGGCAATCAGGGGTTCAAGGCCGGCATCCTCCAGAACGCTTATATAAAGATTCGGAGCAAGCGCTGAGATGATGACACCGTCGCCCGGTTCAAGTTCCAGCCCTTCGACAGCAGCTTTCAGTGCACGGTAGTATTCCTTGAAAGCAAGACCGCCGCCTTTCATTCCAAGATAATCACAGAGGTCCCTGGTAAGCTGGGATGCTGATTTGCCGAACCCTATCCTGTCCGAAACCATACAGTTCAGCACTGCATCCATTTCTCTTCTTTTTATGGAGGGCTTAAACACTGATATATTCATTGAGAAAATTCCTGGGGTTTATTTAAAATCTACAAGGGTCTGCAGCTCTTTCGGATCAAAGAGCCTGCTGATCTCGAGGATAATCAGATAACCGTTTTCCTCTTTAACTACTCCCTGAATGTACTCTGTTCCGATACCCGAAATCATCTGGGGCGGGGGCTGAATCTCCGCAGCATCAACCGTCATGACCCTCGAAACCTTGTCGATATATACGCCAATCAGCCGGTTATTGATGTTTATAATCATAAACCCGCTGAGCATTTTATCTTCTTCACTAAGTTCAGCTTTTCGAAGATGAAACCTTTTATGCAGACTTATAACCGGAATAATATTGCCGCGCAGGTTGAATATTCCTTCAACATACATTGGCGCGTTGGGAATAGGCCTGATCTCTCTAACCTTCTGGATTTCCTTCACATTCATGATATCTATTCCATAAAGTTCTTCACCCAACTGAAAAGTAACCAGCTGCAGTTGTTCATCCTGGTCTGCCATACCGCCTCCTAAAATCCTGTAAATCTATAATACAATATTATCAAAAAACATCCAACATAATTGTAATAATCTTGCAGGGTGAATGCAATATAAAAAAAAGCCTCTTTTATAAGCAGTTTTAAATTTAACCTTTGAAAGCGGTTGTAAAACCGTTAAAAACCCAAATCTTCTAAATGGTCCTCTTTGCCGTGTTTTATTTACCCCGAATACCGCTTTCACAGAAGCTGTTATTCACAATTTGACATTATCAATGGTGCTCAGCTTGAAAGAGCCGGTGCCAAGGAAAATATTTGAGAGCTTCCGACCAATTTTTCATGGTGACGGAATCTGCAGGCTGAGAATTTTTATCAATTACTGTCAATTTGAGAATAACTGCTCTTTTACAGGGTTTACATCCGGTTTATAATACATAACCAACACTTGTGAGGAACTAATGCCGATTTACGAATACAAATGCAACAAATGCAGCAAAGATTTCGAACTGCTTGTTAATTCGGACACAACTATAGTCTGTACCGACTGCGGAAGCGATGATTTAACCCGTAAATTCAGTACTTTCGGATTTTCAACAGGATCAGTTAAACCGGACTGCGCCGCCGGATGCGGCGGAGGTTTTGAGGGCGGGTGCTGCGGTTCCGGGCTTTGCAGCGGATAACCCTCAATGCATCCTGAAATCAGCTGAAATAGGGTACCAAACCAAAAGGCTGACGTCTGTTTGCCAGGCGTCGATTCGGGTACCTGCTGTATAAATCAATTAATCCTGTTTAAGCAGTTTTTTTCCGTTGTATAAAAGCACATCAGTCAGGGACACGGTTGCCTCAGCCTCTTTATTAACGCTCGAACCCGGGAAATTCAGAAGCACAATGACGGGTTTCTTCAACACCTCTTTCAGAGGGGCCGCCATCGGGTTATGAACATTATCTATAATCAGCACGGGATCCAGTTTACCGAGTTCCATAATCTTCCCGGCACTCAGCGGCTGCGGACCGAAGGTTCCTATTATATTGAATCCAAGCGCGGCAATGAGCGGTTCCTGGTGGAAATTGACGATCACGTCTTTGCCGTACAGTCCCGCTGCTTTCAGCTGCTCCCTGATACTGTTCAATTGTTCTTCATACAGACTGATATTCTTCTGCGCCTTCTCTGCCGTTCCGATTTTTTCGGCGATCGAAAGAACAGATTTTGAAAGGACGCCTGGAGCATAGCTTGTCGTTATCTGAAGCAGCTGATCAGGAGATTTATTGAAACTTTCAAAAACAGTTTTCATCAGTACTTCGTACCCGGCGTAAACAAAAATTTCCGCACCGCGTACTTTGATTATATCCGACGGTTTAAGCTCGTACTCAGGAGGATGCTCCATCGCGCTCGGAGCAAGCTGCTCTGCGGTTCCCCCGGCCATTTCGACAAAAGCTGCTGTCCAGGAATTTGTTGCAAGTATGCCTGATGCATCCTGTGCGGAAATTTGCGAAAGGGGAAGGATTAAAACAGATAATATAACCAGTATTCTGCTGAGATATTTCATGACCATTCCTTATTGTTAATATTGAAATTTAAAAAACATACTGCCGAAACCTCTCACGGAGTCCGGCAGTAGGGTTCTGAAAATAACCTACTTAATTCATCATATATACAGAACCCTGTCAACCTGTCGGGATTTATAACAGTAAATTTAACAAAAATAAAACGGACCGACTGCCGGGGCTGGATTTATACTGCTCGACTGCCATTCACCTTTTTTTTCTCAGTCCTTTTATAAAAATATTCGGCCGTCATGCAGACGACAATAAGAGCAACAGCAAAAAGAGCACCGAAAAGATCCGAAATGAACTGCTGAACCAGTAGCGTAAAAAGAGAAGCTATACCCAGAATAAAACCCGTCAGCGCAATAACTTTATTGCCGTTAATCAGCCTTGCACATCTGAACGCGGTATAGTTTACCAGTGAAAAAATCAGGATAAAACCGGCGCTTCCGGCAGTAGATATGCTCTCGAGCTTAACGGTATTAACTACGATCAGAGTCAGTACTGAGGTAATAATCAGGCCGACCGGCTGATTCCACAGATTACCTGTAAATTCATGCGGCAGTTCATCATCCTCGGCAATCTCATAGCAGACGCGGCTGCCGCCGTAGATCGAAGCATTTATAGCCGAGAATGTTGATATCATTGCTGCTATTCCTATCAGCGTAAAGCCGAACTGCCCCATCGCCGGGCGTGCGGCCTCTGCAAGCGCGTAATCCTGTGCATCGGCGATTGCCGCAAACGGCAAAGATCCTACAGTGACGACAGAGATGACGATATAAAGCAAAATAACAAAAATAACTGAAACATAATACGCGCGGGGAATATTCTTTCCGGGATTTTCTACATCCGGAGCAGCATTCGCAATCAGTTCGAAGCCTTCATATGCTACAAATATGACCATACCACCGGCAAGAAGATTAAGCGGGTTCTGCCAGTTCTTAACAGCAAGCTGGGACAGGTTTTCACTGTTACGCAGCCCGTAGAGGCCGACGGCAATAAAAGCAAGCAGAATCAGCAGTTTAATTACAACCGCGTAATCTTCAATAATTCCGACCACCCTTACGCTGAAATAATTGATGACAGTCGCAGCAATAATTATACCGGAGGCAAAGAGATGAAAGCTGATCCTGTCTCCGAAAGGCAGCGTTATCAGGTTTGATGCGTATGATCCGAAAGCGGATGCATACAAAGATAGCATAATGATATAACTGACCCAGAGCAGGTTATTTATGCCGCCGCTGAAAACGGTTTTGCCAAAACCATGGTTTATAAAATTTACCGTACCGCCGCGGTCGGGAAAGGCCAGCGAAAGTTTTACGTAGCTGTATGAGGTTAACAGCGCCAGTACCCCGGCGAAAAGAAATGAGAGAGGAGTCCCTCCGTTTGACAGCGATACTGCCAGCCCCAGTACCGCGAAAATACCGCCTCCGACCATTCCGCCTATTCCGATCGCGACGGCTTCGGGCAAGCCGATTTTTTTCTTGTTCCTTGTCATACTTTATCCTATAATTTTTTTTAGCTGAGAATAAACATTTTTAATCAGCACTCAATGATACCATTAAAGCACCATCTGCGGCCAGTCATGCAATTGAATACGATATAAGACCGTTTTTTATAGTAGAATTCAGAATCTTCTTCATCTTTAGATTTTCAAGATGGGAATGTGTTTCGCCAAGCGCAAACCATTTCTGTGCAACCGGGAATTCATCCCAATTTTTGGCGCGTATTGACCAGGTCAGGTCGGAAGCTGTTTCATATACGGTCGCAGTGCCTCTTTTTCGAACAGACTGTTCGGCTTCATCAAGCCTTTCACCATGATGTGAAATCAGTTCGTCGATCCTTTTTTTAATATCTCCTTCAACCTGTCTGTGAGATGAAAAAGTCCGCTCAATTTCCAGATCTCTGACCTTTTTGAGGCTTTCAAGGTATGAACCAAGAGAATCCGGCAATGTAATCCATGAGGTTATATTGGGTGATATTCCGAAAAGGATGTGGTCCCCGCTGAAAAAAAGCTTATTCTCGCGGTCATATAGGCAGATATGCCCGGGGGTGTGCCCCGGCGTCATAATACACTCAAGCCGGCATGTTCCCAAATCAAAAACATGACCGTCATCTATTGATGTATATTCAGCATCCTTTTCGGGCAGATAAATCATTGCGGGATTCAGACGTTTGTTTTTCAACAGCTCCTGTTCAGACAAGCCGAACGACAGAAATATACTGTCGAGCTCTTCAAGATAGCCGGGATCATTAAACAGTTTGAATATTTTCAGATCGATGCCGCTCATAAATAGTTTTGAATCCGGCCCCGAGATTGAAGGAGCAAGGCCGGTATGATCTGAATGAAGGTGAGTCAGCATTATGTCGGTATCATTCATTTCGACGCCGATTTCAGCGAGCCCGCCTGTAATTGCTTCGCGGGATTCGGGCATATTGAATCCGGTATCCACCAGCAGGTTCCTGCAGTTCCCCTTGATCAGAAAACTGTTCAGGTTCCGAAGCGGGTTTCCGGGCAGCGGTACATCAATCGAGAAAACATGGTCTGTCAGCCGGCTAACCAAAAATCAGCCCCTTCGCCTTCGTCGTCGGCCGCCGTCGTCATCACCGCCGAATGAACCGACCGGTACCGGCTGTTCCGGCGTCTTGGGAATAACGGCCCCGGCCTTGATTATTGCCTGGTGAGGACATGCTGCAATGCACTCTCCGCATTTGGTACATTTTTCGCGGGAAATTACATGAATCATATCCTTGCCTCCGAGGATCGCATCCTCGGGACATTTTTCGACACAGTCCCCGCAGCCCTGGCACAATTCGGGCTGAATAACGACAGTAATAAACTGCCGACAGACCGAGGCACTGCATCTTTTTCGTCTGAGATGCACATTCCATTCATCCGTATGCAGTTTCAGCGATTCCAGAATAAGTTCCGATGCGGTGCGGGAAATCTCGCATCCGCCGGTTTTATTTATGACCTCACATAGATCAGTGAGGAGTTCGATATCTTCGGACTCGCCCCTGTCCTGGGTGATATCTGAAATTATTGTATACAGTTGAAGAAGACCTTCCCGGCACATAACACATAATCCGCAGGATTCTTTCCGGGCGGCATCGGCTACGTTCAATGCCCAGTCTACCGGACAGACATCTTCTTTTTTTTCCCTGATATCTATAATACCGGGAAGAAAATCAGCTTTCTTATCACAAATCATAATCTTCTATAACCCTGTTAGTTTTTGATAAAATCAGTCCACATCTTTGTGCCGGAAATATGATTTCTCAAGTCACACTGCAGACAGCGTTCCGATTCCGCACCAGCCTGGTCGGTACTGAACCCGAGGTCGACACACTTGAAATTACCGCAGCGGGAAGCTTCATCAAGTACAGCCGGTTCGATTCTGTGCAGACTCCCGAACCCGTCAATCTTTCCGACTTTTCCGTCGGGAACTTCCTTTTCTGTCAGGATTTCAGCAATATCACCGTCACCGCCGAGATACAAATCTATTTTTGACGCCGCTTTTCTTCCGGCATTGACTGCCTCGATCACAAAACGTGTTCCGGTGACAACATCACCTGCGGCAAAAACACCTTCCTTACCGGTTGAATAATCTTCGGGGTTGTTGATAACGAATCCAAACCTGTTCAGATTCACACCGATATTCGAGTCCAGATCAGTCTTCTGCCCGGTGGCAAAAATAATGGAATCAGCCTCAACGAGCGCTTCCGATCCTTCGATCTTTTTCAGCTGCAGCTGTCCTTCGGGAGAGAAACTGAAATCCTCAACATCAACACACATAACACCAATTGCATGTCCGTTTTCTGCTTCGATAGAAAGCAGTGATTTCGAGTTCAGAATCTCGATCCCCTCTTCCCTGCCCTCGATAACTTCTACATCATCGGCACACATAGCGCCTGCCTTCTCGAGGCAGATCAGCTTAACGTTTTCAACACCGATCCTGGTACAGACTCTTGCGGCATCAAAGGCAACGTTGCCTCCGCCGAGCACGGCAACAGTCTTTCCGAGTTCCAGAACATTCCCCATGGAAGCTTTCTGAAGTATTTCGATAGCTGTATAAACGCCTGCATTCTCATGACCGGGCAGCGGAACCTTTTTCCCTGCCGACGCACCGGCAGCAATAAGTACTGCGTCGAACCCGTTATCAAGAAGTTCGCCGGTCGAAGTGATATTCTCTGAGGTCTTCAGCGTAATTCCGTCTTCGAGAATCTCGGCCATCTCTTTTCTGATAACATCCCGCGACAGCCTGTACTCGGGTATACCGTATGACAGCATTCCGCCGGCTTCCGGCTGACGCTCAAAAACCGTAACTTCATGTCCCGACAATGCAAGGTAGTATGCGGCTGTCATACCGCATGGTCCCGCGCCGATAACCGCGGCTTTCTTTCCGCTTGCGGATTTTATTTTATGATTTTTCTTCCAGATTTTTTCATGATCATTCTCTGCGGCAAAACGTTTAAGGTTCCTGATCGATACGGGTGACTCGTTCAGGCTGTTCCGCTTGCACTCAAGTTCACACAACCTTGAACAGATATTCCCC
>QKCC01000227.1 GCA_003245835.1 Spirochaetales bacterium
AGTTTCCCTGGCAAAGATGGCTACTTCTGATGTAGTCACAGAGTAATTCTCAAAGCAAGGAGTAATCTAAATGGGTACTGTTGTTAATGAAAAAGACGTGCAGGGCACGATAAAAACGACCGGCGGATGGGAAAGAGAATCAAAGCTTCTCATTTCGGAGCATACAGTCGGAGCTAAGCAGTTATCGATGGGTGTGAATGTTTCCCAGCCCGGCAGCGGCATTCCTACGCACAGTCACGCAACTGAAGAAGAAGCTCTTTACTGCGTCGAAGGTCACGGAAAACTTGTTATGGAGACCGGTGAAGAATATGATATCGTTCCGGGATGCGCATTCTGGAACCCGGTCGGCGTCAGCCATACACTGTATAATATCGGAGACGGTCCGCTGAAGGTTGTATGGGCATATGCCCCTCCGCTAGAGGCGCACCTGAAAAAATAATAGTTGTAAATCTTCTATTATATAAAGCTTTTTTGGATTTTGTGATGCAGCCAGAGAATACGTTCATTCCAGAGTCGCAGATTGTTGCCCGTTACTCTCCAAACCTGATTGACGGGGTTTTGGATGAAAAGGAAGAGATTCTAAGGGCAATGTCTGAGCCGATCGGAACGGAGCGGTTGGCCCTGATAAGGCAAAGCATATCGGTAAAACGGGGAAAGCAGTTATTGTGGTGAATGATATCACAAGGCCGACCCCGAGTTATCTGCTTGTTCCTCCGATCGTCAATGAACTGAACCGTTGCGGTATTGATGATGGACGTATCACAATTCTGATTGCAACCGGATCGCACCGGCCGAATACAGATGAGGAATTGCGCGGACTTCTTTCATCAGAGGTGTTTGAGAGAGTCCGGGTAGTCAATCATGACGGCTCAGAAGAAAAGAACCTGGTTGAACTTGGGTTTACCCCACGCGGGGTCCCTGTTGTGATTAACAGGGAATACCATGAAGCGGATGTAAAAATCCTGACCGGTTCGATTATCCCTCACCAGTCTGCGGGATTTTCAGGCGGACGAAAGAGCATAATTCCCGGAATTGCCGGCAGGAAGGCTTTGATGTTTCATCATTCATACCGGCTGAGGTATGACGGACCTGCCATGGGAGTAATTGAGGATAATCATTTCAGCGAAGAAGCTGTTGAAGCAGCCCGGATTGCGGGTGTGGATTTCATCCTGAATGTGGTGCAGAACAGCAGCAGGAAAATAGTTAGAGCGGTAGCCGGTGATGTTGAAGCCGCCTGGCTCGACGGAGTCGGGACGGCCCGCAGAATCTGTGAGGTAAAGGCTTCCGGTACGAAACCTGATGTAGTAATCAGCTACACCGGGGGTTACCCTCGGGATATAAATCTTTACCAGACACAGAAAGCGGTATCTCCTGCCGAAAAAATAGTACGGGAAGGCGGAATAATAATCGTTGTTTCCGAGTGCAGGGACGGAGTAGGCGGCGGCAGAAATTTTTACGAGTGGCTGGCGAACGCGGAGAGCCCCGGTGAAGTAATCGAACGGTTCAGAACTGAAGGCTACAGCGAAAGCTCCAATAAGGCTTTCCTTTATGCAAGGGCCCTCGTGAAGGCTGAAATTGTAGTAGTTACAACCAACCTGACCGACGAGATCGCCGAATCCATGTTCCTGAAACGGACCGATACGCTGGAGGATGCCTTTGCTTACGCCTGCGGAAAATTAGGTAATGACTGTAAGGTAGCAATAATGGAGAATGCCCCGGAGCTTGTGCCGGTATTCTGAATGAGGAGATCTGATGAAAAGATATGATGCGATCGTTATAGGCGGCGGTGTCGTCGGATGCGCAACAGCCCGTGAACTCAGCCGTTATGATCTGACCGTAGCTCTCATCGAAAAAGAAGAAGATGTGGGTTGGGGTACATCGAGCAGAAATACCGGGGTTGTACATGCCGGCTTCAGTCACCAGCCGGGCAGCCTCAAGGCGGCTCTGTGCCGTGAGGGCAACAGGGACTTTGAAGCGCTCAGCAGAGAACTTGATGTTCCCTACAAGAAGCTCGGCAAGTGCGTTGTTGCCCTCACGGATGATGAAATTCCGAATGTGGAAGCTCTGGCAAAACGCGGAGAGCAGAACGGTGTTCCGGGTCTTTCAATTATAGGAAAGGAGAAATTGAGAGAGCTCGAGCCGAATCTGAACGGGGTCGCCGCTCTTTATTCAGCGGAGAGCGCTGTAACAAATCCATTTCTTCTTACAATCGCGCTTGCTGAAAGCGCAAAGAGAAACGGCGTTGACTTTTATCTGTCCTCACCGGTTACCGGTGTAAAAAAGAACGGGGCAGTATACCGAATCTCAACACCTGCCGAAGAATTCGAGGCAGACTGGGTAATAAACAGTGCAGGTCTGTTTGCAGATGAAATCTCACGATCAGTGGGAATCGACAGGTACAGGATCCAGCCTTACCGGGGTGAGTATTTAATTCTCGACAGAAGGAAAGAAGATATTGTTAATCATCTGATCTATCCGGCCGCCCATAAGGGTAAAAAGGGCGGATGGGGAACTCATGTCGTTCCGACCGTAGACGGCAACATCCTGATTGGACCAACGATCGAGGGGATTCAGGATAAAACCGATTTTGCGGTAACCGGTAAAAAACTCGGTGAGCTTTTTAATGAGGCAAGCGGGTTTCTGCCCGGCTTCAGCAGGGGCGATTTGATTCGAACATTTGCCGGCTTGCGGCCGAAAATTCCGAATGAATCGGGAGAGTTTCAGGATTTTATTATCGAAGAGGATCGGGATTATGCGCATTTCATTAACCTTGTAGGCATGGAGTCGCCGGCATTGACCGCCTGCCAGGCAATTGCCCGAAGGGTTGTCGGGATGATTGATCAAAAAGCGCATTTGCAGCAGAGAACGGATTTTTATGCGCTGCGCAAAGCGCCCACGGATTTCAGCGAACTGGGACCCGATGAGCAGCGTGCAGCAATCGAAGAAATGCCTGACCATGGCGACATCGTCTGCAGATGCGAACAGGTCACCCGCAGAGAAATTATTGAGGCTGCCAGAAATCCGCTTGGCGCCATGAGTCTGATTTCGCTCAAATACCGTACCAGGGCCATGACGGGCCGCTGTCAGGGCGGATACTGTCTGCCCAAGATAGTAGAAATATTGAGACAGGAACTAGGCTACCTTCCCCTTAGTCAGCATCTGAGGGGGCCTGAAGCCTATCTGTTCAGCAGAGAGCGAACCGAGGGGGGGTACAGCAAAAAATGACACCTGAAACTCATGACGTTATTGTAATTGGCGGCGGAGCCGCCGGGTTATCTGCTGCCGTAGCCTGCAGGGAACAGGGAATTGAAGATGTACTTCTTATCGAGCGTGAGGCACAGCTGGGCGGCATTCTGAACCAGTGCATACATGACGGTTTCGGCATCGAGATGTTCGGTGAAACTCTCTCCGGGCCGGAATATGCACAGCGCTATATAGATAAGCTTGAAGGATTCGGTATTAAGTGTCTTCTTGATACTATGGTAATTGAGATGACTGGCGAGCGCAGCCTTATAGTGGTGAACCGGCAGGGCAGAAGGGAACTTAGGGCAAATGCAATAGTTTTATCGATGGGCTGCAGGGAGCGCACAAGAGGAGCCCTGGGAATTCCCGGCAAAAGACCTTCGGGTATCTTTACTGCCGGTGTAGCTCAGAACTTCATAAATATGCAGAATATAATGCCGGGTAGAAGAGTTGTAATCCTCGGCAGCGGCGATATCGGAATGATAATGGCACGCCGTCTTACCCTTGAGGGCGCTGAAGTTTTAATGGTAGTTGAAAAAATGCCGTTCTGCAGCGGACTCCCGAGAAATATGAACCAGTGCCTGTTCGATTTCGGCATACCTTTGTATCTTTCACATACGGTGGTCGATATTCAGGGGAAAGATCGAATTACAGGTGTGACTATTGCCGAAATTGATGAGCAGGGCGAACAGATTCCCGGAAGTAAATTCGATGTTGAATGCGACACACTGCTGCTTTCGGTGGGCCTGATTCCCGAAAATGAACTTTCCAGGCAGGCAGGGATTAAAATAAACGAGCTTACAAGCGGTCCCGAGGTAAACGAGCGCGGTGAAACCAGTATTCCGGGAATATTTGCCTGCGGCAACGTGCTTCATGTTCATGATATTGTAGACAAGGTTTCAAAAGAAGCTGAAATCATAGCTGAAGGTGTGGCTGAGCATCTCAGGAATGAGCAAAAGGAAACCCGCGAGGTTATCCAGGTTGCCTGGGACGAGAACATACGCTATGTTCTTCCTTCCAAACTGAGTACTGTGAGGGACACGCTGTTTTCGATGAGGGTCCGTGAGCCGGGAAAAAGCAAAAAGGTGATAATCAGCAGCGGTTCGCAGGTAATCAAGAAGAAGGGATTTACCGTAGTTAATCCGGCTGAGATGATTCAGGTCAGCATTACCGGTGAAGAGCTGGAGGGAATCGATGTGATTAAGGTGGAATTGCAATGAAACGAGATCTTGTATGTATTGTCTGCCCAAAGGGGTGCAGGCTTACCCTGGAATATGAGGGTAACAATCTGCTTTCTGTCGGCGGGGCAACCTGTCCCAAGGGAAAGGAATATGCTACGTCCGAGATATCGGACCCCAGACGGAATTTTGCCGGATCAGTCACTATCAGGGGCGGACGCTTCCGAACATGCAGTGTTAAAAGCAGTCACTCGATTCCTCTGGACAAGCTGATACGTCTTGGAGAGCTCAGCCACGGAATTACAATAGATGCACCTGTCAATGTCGGTGATACGGTAGCCTCCGGACTGCTTGACGGCGAGGTTGATCTTATTGCCACAAGAAAGGTCCCAAGGGTTTAAACAGGGTTTTTGAGAGCCGTAAAACCATTTGGAAATATCCATCTGGTTTTACGGCAGCTCCTTTTAATATTTCAATTCTGAAATGTATTTTTCAGAGTCAGTAACAATGCTGATAAAAATAAAAGGGCCTGTCTGATTCAGACAAGCCCTTTTTCTTTTGGTACGGATAAATCTAAATAGTTCCTTTATCCGACAATCCTTTAAGTTCTTCTTCATTCATTCCGAGAACGCCGCTGTAGATGTCATTGTTGTGTTCTCCGACCAATGGAATCGGAAGGTTCCTGTTTCCGGGGGTTTTGGACATCTTGTAAACGGAGCCGCCCAGTTTGACCTTTCCGGAAAGAGGCTGCTCACATTCGATTATCATCTCACGGTGAAGTATCTGCGGGTCATTGGCTACCTCATCGAAGGTCGGCACGGAAGAACTCGGTACCTTGAATTTTTTGAATGCGGCTGTCGCTTCGTTTACAGTTTTGTTCCTGAGCCATTCGTCGAGAATCTTTTCGACATCGGCCATGTATTTTGCACGATCTACCCTGGTGGCAAATCTTGGATCATCGCTCAGATCTTCGCGCCCTATAGCCTGAAGTACCTGCTGCCATTGCGGATCTGTAATCGTGCAGATTACAACATAGCCGTCCTTTGCCTTGTATGAACCGAAGGGCGCTGAGCTGCTGAGCCGGTTGCCTAGCCTTTTCGGAACAGCAAGCGTATCGAAGTAATTGGCACGGTCCGGAAAAACCATTGCCCAGATTCCGTCCTGCATAGAGATGTCGATTCTCTGTCCTTCTCCTGTGACGCTGCGGTAATGAAGAGCAGCCAGTATAGCTATGGCTGCATTATAACCGCCCATATAATCCGCGAGAGAGATGCCTGCCTTGAGCGGTTCGCCGTTTTCATATCCGGTTACGCTCATTAATCCCCCCATTGCCTGTCCGACCATATCATAGGTTATTTCGTCGCGCCGGGGTCCGGTCTGCCCGAATCCGGATATAGAAGCATAAATGATTCCGGGATTTATACCGCATGCAACTTCATATCCGAGACCGAGGCGTTCCAGCACACCGGGTGCAAAATTTTCGACAAGAATATCGCATTCGGCTGTAAGCTTTTTTGCAATTTCCAGGCCTTCGGGATCCTTGATATTCAGGGTTACACTTTTTTTACCGCGGTTGTATGCAAAGAATTGGTACGATTCCTTTTGAGGGGTCATAGGTGCTGCTTTCCGTTCCGGTTCCCCGGACCCGGGCCTCTCCACCTTGATTATCTCGGCCCCTAATTCACAAAGAACTGATGTACCGTGGGGTCCTGACAGATACTGTGTAAAATCCAGTACCCTGATTCCTTCAAGTGCCTTAGCCATGAAAACTCTCCTTGTCCTGATATTGCTGTTCTATACGGGGGCTGAAGCCCCCGCCGATCATGGGGGATAACTGAGGCTGTAAATAGACTTGCCGCCTTTCAGGGGCCCCTTTACGTATTCTTCGACCTCTTCCCTGCTGCGCATTGTTACTTTCTCTACCGGAGGAAGTACTCCGGGAGGAAAGGCTGTCATGATGTCATTGATTAGTTTAACCATATAATCCATCAGCGCATTCAGACCATCAACTGCCTTGTCGGCAGATGCTTTTGACGGAGATCCGATTACTCCTTCAGGATAAACTTTCACTTCAATGCCGCCGAGGCCTACATGTTCATGCCCCTTGATCGGGTTATGGTATACGTCACCGCCTTTGTCGGTGTGACCGGGAGGCATGAAACCTGCCGGTTTATTGTCCTCGAACAGGCTCGGATCCATGAACTCCGGAAAAAGTGCAAGAGAATAGGATGCTTCTGCTTCATCGGCATGTGAGAACGGTGTCTCAAACGGACCGCCGTGGGCCTTGTCCTTCATATAATCATGGATTACCGTCCATGTATGCAGGCTTATGAGAACTGCCGGCAGCTGATATTTTTTCTGCCACTGCTGAATAGCAAGGGGCAGAACCTCTTCCTGTCCGTGCCCGTTAACAAAAATTTGTTTTCTGAAGCCCATATTCCAGAGCCCTGTTGTTACAGCCCGCATCTGCGCAAGCAAAACGTCTTCCGGGACTACGATTGTCCCCGGCATTCCGAGATGATTATGCGGGTGGGAGCCGTACCAGATAGGCTGTGCGATCGTGCATCCGGTCTTCATGGCAACCTGTTCAGCCATTCTTGTAACAAGAAAGGTGTCTTCTCCAAGCGGTTGTCCTGCGCCGTGACACTCGGTGCTGCCGACTGGAATGATAATCAAGTCATTTGTTTTCAGTCGTTCGTTAACCTGGGTCATGTTCATCGTCTGAAGGTATATACCATTCGGACTTTCCATATGTCCGCCAGCCGGCGGAATCTTCCAATCACCCATTTTAACCTCCTTATTTTGTTGTTTAACAGTCAACGATTGTTAAAAGCGTGATTAATTGCTATTAATAACACTTTTACATTATATTAGAGCGACATATGGCGTATGTCAACAACACAATTGGAAATATGCATTGAAAATTGTCATAGTTGATTGAAATAAACGTTGTTAAGGCAGATAGTATATTCTATTTGAAATTTGATTCTCCCGGACCTTTATGCACGGACTATCCAGCATATGTACCGGGAGCTGTTAAAAAGCAGGTCTGCCGCAGGTTATTGATTATTTAGTCTTTTTATATTCCTGGCGGCGTTTCTTACCTTCTTCGAAGGCTTCGATTTCTTCCGGTGTCTCAAGGATCAATCCGGGAACACCAACCGGAACGCCGTTGTCGCTGATTGCAACCATCGTAAAATAACCCTCAAGCGCAAGTTTGGGCGGCCGGTCAACTCTAAGATCCTCAATTTCCACCCTTACCCGCACCTCCATTGAGCTTTTACCGACAAAAACAAGTTCACCGGTACAGGTAATCAAATTTCCTACCCTTACGGGAATATGAAATTCGAGCTTATCAATACGGGCTGTTACCACCGCGCACCTTGAGTGTTTTTTGGTCACTGTAGCAGCGGTTGAGTCCATCAGCTTCACTATCTCGCCGCCGTGAATATTTCCGATAGAATTTGCTTTATCTATCAGCATAACCTGCGCCAGAACACTTCTTGAATATGCAACTGTTTTATCCATGCAAAAAGTATAGTTTCTTTCCGCGGACTTGTAAATGTATGCAAATTGATATTATACCAAAGGGAATTTCCGCCTAAGATATTATGATTCCGAAAAAAAACTTGTGCACAAATAATTATGATGGTAGAATTATCATAATGTGATAAGTATTTCACAAATTTATGGATTTTGTAGAGATACTGGAACCAACGTGTGGAGGTTGTGAGGCTGATGGATCCGATTCTTATAGGTGTATTAGGAATTCTCGTGCTGCTCGTATTGCTTTTTTTCCGGATGCATATAGGCGTAGCTATGGCACTGGTGGGTTTTCTCGGTGTAGTGTTCGTGACTCACGGCAGGGTGATGGCCGCTATCGGCTATTTTAAAACCGTTCCGTTTACCAGGACTGCCGATTTCAATTTATCGGTAATCCCGATGTTTGTTCTGATGGGCGAGTTTATGTTTTTCTCGAACGTCAGCAGCGATCTGTACGGCGCCAGTTACAAGCTGCTCGGCCGGGTGAGAGGCGGACTGTCAATGGCAACTATAGTAGCCAGTTCTTTATTTGCTGCTATCTGCGGTTCAGCCACGGCTACCACGGCAACCATGGGAGCGGTAAGTCTTCCTGAAATGCGCAAATATAATTATAAAGATTCGCTTGCATCAGGCTGTATTTCCGCCGGCGGTACGTTGGGCATTCTGATTCCTCCTAGCACCGGTTTTATTCTGTATGGTACTACTGCGACAATAAGCATAGCCAAAATGTTTGCAGCAGGAATGCTGCCCGGAATCATCCTTGCGGTCTGTTATATGGGTGTTGTAGTTGTACTGACTGCAATCGACAAGGACGCCGGTCCGGGCGGCGGCAAGTATACCATAAAGGAAAAACTGAAAGCCCTGGTGGGAATTCTGCCGGCGCTGCTGCTGTTTGTTATAGTTATCGGAGGGATCCTGAAAGGCTGGTTTACCGCCACTGAGGGTGGTGCGATAGGAGCTTTCGGCTCTTTTATAATTATGATAGTCAAAGGAAAACTTACCTGGAGCAATCTTATCGGGTCACTGCGTGAGACGATAAAGATTACTGCAATGATTTTTCTCATTATTATCGGTGCTTACATTTTTGGATATTTTCTTACTTTGTCTCATTTTCCGACCGAACTTGCCAATTGGGCGGTAGGTCTTAATGTAAACAGATATGTCATCCTTATATTCATGCTGGTGGTGTATGGAATCCTTGGATGTTTTGTCGACTCCCTGCCTCTTATTGTTCTTCTCACTCCAATCTTCCTGCCGATTGTCGATACACTCGGATTCAGTCCAATCTGGTTCGGTGTCCTGATGGTCATGATCATGCAGATGGGTCTTATAACACCGCCTGTCGGTATGTGCTGTTATGTCATGAAGGGTGTCGCCCCGGAAATACCCCTGCAGAAAATATTTAAAGGTACTGCGCCCTTCATTGTTGGGCTGGTGGTAGCTGTAGCAATCGTCATCACAATTCCGGCTCTTGCAACATGGCTGCCCGGGATTATGAATTTTTAAAAGTCGAAATTATTTATAGCTTGTCTATAAATATTTTAGATAATTAAGGAAGGAGAGATTTATGAAGAAGACAATTGTACTGGTAGTTGTTGTTTTACTAACCATGGCGCAATTCGTGTTCAGCAGCGGAACTCAGGAAGCTGCGGGAAAAGGAGGCGACGTTTATACATTCGTTGTTCAGTCACATGATCCTGAAAATTCGGCGACTGGCAAGTTTTTAAACGATTGGGCTTCGCGTCTGGACAAGGCTTCAGGCGGGCGCATCAAACTGGATATCCAGCACGGCGGCGTTATGGGCAGCCCGAAGGACACCCTCAGTCTGATAGAATCAGGTACTGCTGATATAGGTTTTGGACTTTCAGCCTATTTTTCAGGTACTTTTAAAAACTCCGAGGCGATTTCTTTTCCTCTGATTGACCTGCCGGATGCAACAGTAGCCAGCAAGGTATACTGGCATCTGTATAAGGACTATGATTTCCTGAAGGACGAGTATAAGGATTACCATGTGCTGCTCCTTTTCGCCAACTGTCAGTCACCTATAACAACTGTTAAAACAAGAATCGTTAGTCTTGATCAGTTCCAGGGTATGAATGTCCGTGTTAATTCCGGACCTCCGACTGCTTTTATCCAGAAGCTTGGTGCATCTCCAAAACCCATGCCTATTACAGAGGTTAATACAGCCCTGCAGACTGGCGCTATTGACGGTGTTATCACTGACTGGCATGCTATCGAAAATTTTCAGCTTTATGAACCTGCAAAATATTACGCCGATGAAAAACTCGGAGTATCAGGTTACTTTCTGCTGATGAATAAAGATTCCTACAGCAGGCTTCCGGCTGATCTCCAGAAAATCCTTGATGATAATTCAGGCGATGCATGTCTTGCATACAGCGGGCAGTACTGGATTGATGCTGAAGCAAACGCAAAAGCCAGTGTTAAGAGCGATGGAGATGAAATCTACAACGTACCCGGAGCGGTTCGTGCAGGTCTTGAAGCAAAAGCCCAGGAAACGATTAAGGAATGGGCTGCTGCTCACGATAACGGACAGGCTATTGTTGATGCACTGTACAGTCTGATTAAGAAATATAAATAATTGCAGACTGGTTAAAAAATATCTGTGGAGGAGTTCCTTTGTATAATTTGCGGAAAAAACTTGGAAAAATCATTGATCGTCTGAGTGCCATAGGAATGGGTGTTACTTTAATTCTGATGTTTGTCACTGCTATTGATACTATTCTTAGAAAAACCAGTAATTTTGCCCTTTTAGGCAGCCTCGAAATTACTGAAATGGGAATGGTTATCCTGATTTTCTTCGGAATTGCATCCAACCAGGTTGCAAGGGGGCATGTAAGCGTAGATATGTTCGTGGATAAATTCCCGCAGAAAATGCGCTATGTGAGCGATACAGTCGTTTTAATTGTTGAAGCGGCTGTTATGGGATTGATGGCATATTCAGGCTATCTGCAGACACTATCATATATTGACAAGGAACTGGTTACAGATGTACTTGGAATACCGGTGTGGCCGTTCGCGGCGCTAATGTCGGTTGCCCTGCTGCTTTTCGCAGCGATGCTGCTCATTGATGCAATTATTTCTGCGATGCTTATTTCCAAAAAGGATTTGCCGGAGGCTTCCTGAAAGAAGCTGTCCGTGTCCTTTAACGGAATATTCGGAACAGGATACTGCGTTATACAGCGGCAATAAAAAAGTATTTTGAGGCAATTCTTGAGGCGCCTGCGAATAATTTATGCAGGCGCCTTTTTTACTTCTGCCTGGAAAATACGAACCAGATGAGAACGACAATTGCCAACAGAGATGCTGCCGGAAAGATGCTCTCCAGGCCTAGTAGGTCGCCGATGCCTCCCCATAGGAATGAACCTGCGCCTACACCGGCATCCATAGCAAGGTAATAGGTTGCGTTTGCATGAGCCCTTCTGTTCTTCGGGGTATTTATAACTGCTGCGACGTTGAAAAGAACATGTATCATTCCGTAGCCGAAACCGTAAGCGAAGGCTATCAGGATAAGAGGTATGGTACTTCTGAATATACTCAAACCGGCGGTTCCTGTAATGACTCCGGTAATTCCAATGCATATCAGTATCTTACTGTTTATTTTTTCAGTCAGTTTTCCAGCCAGGATTCTTGATGCCGCTATGCCTGCTGCTCTTGCCGCAAAGAATAATCCTATGCTGCTCATCCCGACTTCTTCAGAATAGGGAACCAAAAAAGTCACGGTCGCCGAGCCGATTAAGGCAATGCTGCCCATGTAAAGCGAAGGTCTTAAAGCGCGTCGTTCGGCTATACGGTCGATAAAATTTTGATTTGCCGGGGCTTCCGGTTCTTCCGCCGCAATTTGGTTTGTACGAAATGACGGCTGCGATTCATATTTTATGAATATCAGAGATATTAAAGATACTCCTGCCGCTATACTGCCGGATAAGAATAACAGGTTATATCCGGCAAGTCCCTCGCTCCATGCTGCCAGCGATGGACCGATCGCCTGGGTGATACTGGCTGTGAGCCCGAAATATCCCAGTCCTTCCGTTAATCTGCTTTCGGGCACCAGATCGGTGACGATAGTTGTAAGAGCGACAGTCTGGATGGAAAAGCTGAGCCCGCTGAAGACCTGCAGGATATATATAAAATAAAGATTCTGTGACAGCCCGACAGGAGCAGTAGAGATTGAAAAAACCAGAATACCGAGTAAAAGCATCGATTTTCTGCCGTATCTATCGATCAGGTTTCCGCAGACAGGACGGAGGACGAGTGCGGAAATTGTGAATACAGTCATCGCAAGTCCAGCCTGAACCTTGGGAAATCCGAGCGACAGCATATAAATCGGAATCAGTGTTATTTTGTACTGAATTACAGTCCTGAGAATTATAGAGCCGGTAAATGCCATGAGATAATCAATAGAAAAAAGCGGTTCTTTATCTTTCATTAAGCTCCAAAATTCCAGTCAGAAAATATAGGTATACAGGATAAACCTGCTGCAGCAATCAGCAGGAACGAATTACAATTTCGTCATTATCCCAGAAAAAATCTGCATTCAAAGATGCTCTTTCTGTTATCAGTTTAACATAATCAAACACACGCTGTCCGCCGTCTCTTTTAGAGACAACTTCCGGTATGCCATTTTTATTTACAATCATCGGAATATACCGTGTTTGAGTGATCTTCTTTCTGCTGATCAAACATTTTGCTGTTATACAGTATATGGCTTCTTTATGAAAGGGGTATGTTGGATAATCAGGGTCCGGAATAAAACCGAATCTCTCTATTCTGGATTTGGCCCATTCTTCCGGGTCAAAAAATTCATTTTTAATTCCTTTGTCAGCCTTGAAATTCGGATTCAGAGAGGGAACCCATGCGATAAAATTTCCGAGGCTGTGATAGATTGTTTTTTCTTTATACAATTCTATTCCGTGCAGGATATGAGGATGAGCTGAAAAAATAATATCAGCACCGGCATCAATTGCACTGTAGCAAACCGGCTGTTCATAATCGGCCAGTTTGACAGGTTTATGAACAAGTCCCTTATGCAGATAAAGACAAAGTATGTCGCATCTGGATCTAAGACTTTTAATTTCATCTGTCATCTTCCGCAGGCCGGCGGGTTCGGGCCACGAGTATATTTTTGACGGAGGACCGCCGGGGTTCGCTATGTCGCCAAGCTCATAGTGAGTTATTATATCCAGCCCGGCACACCCCGGTTTTGTGGCAGTAGCTGTCATAATTTCAGGGCCGGTGCAGTTATAGCTAAGAAATCCAATTCTAGTGTCATTTTTTTCTATTATCGTGGCATTTCTGGCTTCAGTAATATTAATTCCTGCGCCAAAATACTGAATACCGTTGGTCTTGAGCCATTCCATAGTTTCAATGACGCCGGTTTCTTTTGCGTCATAGATATGATTACCGGCTAATGAAACAATATCAAAATAATTTTTCATCGGCCTTAAATTAGAGGTTTGCCTGTGCAGGTCGGCGAGTTCGGGGGCAGAATCGCTGTACGGAACTTCAAGCTGACCCACGCGAACATCAGCGTCAAGGAGCATATTCCTGACGCCGGTGAAATAGAGTTCCGGTTTTTCTCCGAGGATTATGTCTCCTGTCGCTACTAATGTAAAATCGTTCATAATCAATTATTTTAGATAATTCCCTTCTCTTTCAACCCGGCAAGCCTGCCGGCATCTATGCCGAGTATTTTGGAGTATATCTCCGCATTGTCGGCCCCGAGCACGGGAGAGCATTTCACAGGAATGTGCGTGTCGGACATTTTAACCGGAAATCCCGGAATAAGCACTTTACCATGGAACGGATGTTCTACTTCAGCAATCATTTCGCGCTTGCGAAGATAAGGGTCGTTTGTAAGCTCCATTGTATCGAGTACAGCTCCTGCCGGGATGCCGGCTGTTGCCAGGATGTCCATCGCCTCCAGTTTTGTGTGTTCCGCCGTCCATTCACCGATTATTTTATCAAGCTCAAGCCTGTGCTGATAACGCGATCGGGGCGTAGTCATTCTTTCGTCTTCGAGCAGATCTTTTCTTCCGATAGTTTCACAAAGCTGTTCCCATGATTTACTTCCCGGATGTCTCGATATATATATGTGTATGTAATCATTCGGGCCGAAGGGCTTACAATGGTACATTCCGGCAGGCGCCACATCATCAAGCGGCATGCCGTTTCCAACCCTTTTAGCTGCTTCTCCCGTCCGGTATTGCGCTTCCCATGAGCTTCTTGCGAAGGCCATGATTGTCTCCTGCATTGTAACCTCAATCTGCTGGCCGACACCGGTCTTTTCCCTCTGGTAGAGCGCTGCAGCTATGCCCATTGCGCAGAGGTATCCGGGACCGCTGTCCCCTACGTTCAGACCTGGCTGCATTGGAGGTCCGTCAGGATCGCCTGTTATACTTGCTGCGCCGCCGGTCGCATGACCAATCGGCGCAAATGCCGGATATTTTGAAAACGGGCTGCCGTTGCCGAAACCTTTTATCTGGGCAAATATTATTCGGGGGTTTATAGCTTTGACTGTTTCGTAGCCGAACCCGAGTCGCTCTATGGTTCCGGGTCCCATATTTTCAACAAGAACATCACCATTTTTTATGAGCTCTTTTAACAGTTTCTTTCCTTCGTCTGCTTTTACGTCCAAAGTTACTGATTTTTTATTGGCATTCATGATGAGAAAGCCCTTGGCATCATGCTTCGGATCCTCGAATGAAAACCTGCCTCCGGCACCGCGTTTAGGGTGTTCGACTTTAATAACCTCGGCGCCCATCCATGCAAGCGACATTGTGCAGACTGTCCCTGCTTCAAACTGGGTCAGGTCTATGACTCTTATTCCATCTAATGCTGGTTTATTCATGATTTATTCCTTGTCAAGAAAGATGGGGCGGCAGCCGATTGTAAACCGGCTGCCGCAGGAGATATTTTTATTTAGAGGATAAATAATCCTGAATTAATTTTTGGGTATAGTCATACATCTTAGTAGCGGAATACCCTTCTTTATCGAGTACTGCACAATCATCTCTGATTACCTTATCCATGATACCGAATAAAAGGTCTTTGTCCGCCTTGGATATTTCCAGAAATTTAACCCCGTGTTCTTTTGCGAACGCAATAGAGGGTTCATCCTCAGCACTCATTTTCTCGACAACCAATTTTTCAAGCCACGGTTCTTCTGCCTTAAACATGGCCCTTGCTTCTTCCGGCATTTTGTTCCACGATTTTTCATTAAACGACCATGCGACATAAGGCGACTGGTTGATCTTGATATCCATTGCGTAGTCTATTACTTCTCCGAAGTTCTGGCTTTTGAGTGTTTCGCCGGGCAGACCGAAGGTTCCGTCTACTGTCCCTTTCTCAAGGGCAAGGTAGAGCTCAGACATCGGAATATTAACCGCAACGCCGCCGAGTGCCGTAACAACCTTGGCCCATGCAGCATTCGCCCTTATTGTTTTACCTTTTATGTCGGTAAGTTTTGTAATAGGCTTATTTGAGAAGAACCATGCTGTAGTGCCGCCGGCATTTTTTCCGTAAGGGACTATTCCGTCAAATTCTGATGCAAAGGGTTCCTGTTCAAGTATTTTACCGAAGATTTCAAGCTCTGCATCGACATCATTAGCCGGATCGAGGTTGTACATCCACGTAAGACTCGCATTATTAATCTTGTAACCGTATTGAGAGTACCCGTATCTCGGCCAGCCGAAATCAGCAGTACCCGCTTTTAGTTCCGCGGCTGCCTCTCGTCCTCCGATAAGGGTTCCTCCAGGATAGTAAGTCATATTGATCTTTCCGCTGGAAACTTCTTTCATATGCTCAATAAATGCCAGATCGATTAATGCATATGTCTGCGGCGGTGTATGCGGAGCTGCGAAAGTCAAATTTACATCGGGCATTGCTCCGCTGGAAGGTTCTTCCGGAGCTTCCTGTCCTCCGTTTGCCCATATAAATGACGCGGCAACGAGCATTACCAACATGATGGTTGGAATTTTTTTCATTTTCTCCTCCTGAATATTTAAACAACCAAAGTATTTTGTAGCGGCATTGAATGCTGCCGCCGGCATTACTTATTTGATCAGCCTGCAAAAACCGAGGGCAGAAACAATGATACTGCCGGTACAAGAAGAAGCATCAGCAGGTGAACTGCATCGGCACCAACGAAATATGCAGCATATTTGAATATTCTCTGAATAGGAACTTTTTCAGGAAGAATTGCCTGAATACTGTATACCCCGAGACCTACCGGCGGAGTCAGCTGTCCTATTTCAGAAACTCTTGTGAGTAAGATACCGAACCATATCGGGTTGAATCCAAGTTTCAGTACAATCGGGAAGAAAATTGGAATTGTCAGCATCATGATTGCGTTGCCGCTCATAAAGCAGCCCAATACCATATAAATTGCCATCATAATGAGCATGATAGCCATCGGGGCTACATCAAGACCGCCAACCCAGTTAGCTACAACAGTAGGAAGGGTAGTTACTGATGTCAGGTACATGAACATCTGGGCCCCGATAAGGATGAGAAAGTACATTCCTGAGACTTTGATGGTATCCCGGATAGCCTTTTTAAATCCTTGCCAATTCATTCTCTTCCTGACAACTGTTATAAGAAAAGCTCCTGCCGCCCCCATTGCTCCTGCTTCTGTCGGGGTAAACCATCCGAAAAGCATGCCGAGGAAAACAAAAAGAATGAGCACAATAACATCTATTCCACGTTTTAGGGAATTAAGCTTCTCGCGCATCGTGGATTTTTCACTTCTTGGACCGAGCTCCGGTTTTTTCATTGTCATTATGGTAATCAGAACGATATAAAATAATGCTTCGGTTACACCCGGGATGAATCCTGCAATGAAAAGCGATCTGATTGAAGTTCCGGTTACAATTCCGTAAACCATCAACGCAGTGCTCGGCGGTATCAGCAGGCCTATAGTACCGCTTGCGCAGATAACCGCTGCAGAGAAAGCGGTATCGTAATTATACTTTTTCATCTCAGGCATGGCTGTCTGTCCGATAGTAAGCGACGTCGCCAAACCGGAACCGCTTATCGCGGCAAAGCCGGCACAAGCCACGGTTGTTGCCACCGCGAGTCCTCCGCTTCTGCGTCCAAGCCACTTTGAAGCTATGTTGTACAGATCCGCGCCGAGTCCTGAGACCAGGATAATGTTTGCCATAAGAAGGAACATCGGAATTACGGCAAAATCGTAATTCATTACAAATCCGAATGGAATTACAGCCATCTTCATAAGGGCTGCCGACGGATTAACCAATATCATTATTCCGAAAAATCCCAATGCCATCATTGTAATTCCGATAGGAATACCGATGGCCATCAGTACAATCAACAGAACTATGGCAATTATACCTATTGTAATAGGATCCATTATTCTTCACCTCCGGATGCAGCGAGTATAAATTGTGTAATGCAGAACAGAACCGAACAGCACATTGAAATCAGCCAAATCAGCCTGAAGGGCCAGTACGGGATTCTCAGCGTTTCCGTCAACTCAGAATGAAATCTTTCGGCGAATACAATAGCGCCCTGCCACGCAAGGACTACAAAAATCACCAGTGCAAAAAGATGCGTAATCATCTTTTGTGCTTTCTTCAGGGCCGGAGGCAGAATATCAGCAAGAATATCAACACTTACATGACCGCATTGCCTGGTTGTATAGGCAATTGCCAGACTGCCGGAGACAGCTGCGCAAAGTATCGATAAATCGTAACCGCCCGGTATAGGTTTGTTGAAAGCCCTTCCGATAACATTTGCGGCGATTATTAATACTACCAGCGATAACGATACGCAGGAAATAATTACAACGAGCCTGGCTATACTGTTGTTTAATTGGGACAGCCGGTTCATCCATCCTCCTTTCCGAATGAAAAACAATTTTTATTGAAATCTTAAATTATGCTATCATGGGATTTATTGTGAGGCTAACATCAAAATTCAGGTACTGCTACAACACAATTGTTGTAGAGGCGGGGATTATCAGCTGTTTATGACTTAATCATGAACTCGTCTTTTATATCTTTAAAAGTTTTGAAGACGAGTTCTAAAAAATCATCGAAGTATTTTGGGTGATACCTGTTCGAGTTGTATGAAATCATCTCATGTTCTATAAATCGTAATCCGTTATGGTAGTGCGGAAAAAAGTGTATATTCTCAAAAAAATTCGGAGAGAATGTATTTCTTATATAATGAACGTACATCTCGGACACTATTATCATTACCTTGCCCTCCCGGCATATGCCGATGAGGATGTCATAGTTCTGTCTTTCGACATATACCTTCGGTCGGTTTTTTAATTCAGGTATTTTTTCACAGATCCACGGTTCCCGGCGGATGCTGCCTGCATATGCCATCGGTATTGACAATGGTATATCACATACTTCAAGGCCGTTGTTCGCGTTTATGATAAAACTATCGGCTTCGGTTCCGAGCGTCTTTCTGATTAGTGAATCGGAGATCATTATATAGCCGCGTAAATCAACAAGCGGACTCGATTTCAATCCGGAAAAAACGGGTGGCTGTCTTCCGATCACGAGATCAATCTTGTCTTCCGCGAGAACATTCTGTCCTGTGAAATTATTTTCGTCAAAAAGGTTAACGCTTACAGAAGGATAATTCGATGTAAATTCACTTATGATTTTGGGCATAAAGTATCTTGATCTCGCCATTCCGCATGAAATCCTGATGTTGCCGAAGTTGAGCTGGCTGTCAGTCCCGAACAGTCTGAAGAGCCGTTGTTCCGATTCGAGTATTTTATTCGCCTCTTCCACAAAGGCTTCACCTTCCTTAGTGAGTGCGAGCCTTGGGGTTCTTTCAAAAAGTGCAACTCCGAAATGCGTCTCGAGTCTTTTGATATGACCTGATAATCCCTGCTGAGTCGTGAAGAGTCTTTCAGCTGTAATACACAGGTTCATGTCTTTTATAATTTCTATAAACATATGTAGATTAAGGATTGTCATTGGTTGAAAAATCCTCACTGAATATATTCATCGAAATATTGTACCACGCTTGATAAGATGCCACAACTTTTATGTTGTAGTAATACTGATTTTTTGATGTTAGAAATCAAAAATAAATTATGTTAGCATATTTTCAAATAATTACATGATATCCGGTTCGGAGGAGGGTATGCCGCTTGGCCGAAAGAAGTTGTGCGCTTCAAAGCGCTTCGTATAACAAATTAAAAGAGTCGTTTACGGATAAACGTAAGGCGGTAGAAAATCTGATTGCCGGCGGCGGAATTCCTGTCTGGATGCTGGGCGATGAAGTTCCGGAAGAGATCATCATTGCCGGCGGTTTTGTTCCGGTCAGGCTTTGGGGGCAATGCGGGCCCAGACCGAACGCTGATAAATATCTGGAGGTTTCGTTCGGCTCTCTCTGGAGGGGGTTTTTCGAATCAGCCGTCAGCGGTGAATATGCCGGCATTAAGGATTACCTGGTTCTGTCAAACTCGTCGGATATCATCCAGAAACTGTATTATTATCTGATTCAGCTTAAAAAGATAGAGCCCGGGCGCAAATTGCCGGAAATCGCTTATGTCGATTACTGGCTTGTCGATACCGGCTATCGTGCCCAGGAACGAAACTGGAAAGAAACGGCGGCTTTTTTAAAGACGGTTGAATCATGGTCGGGGAACCGAATTTCCGATCGTGCTTTAGCGGATGCCGTCAGATTGTGCAATGAATATAAGAGCGTATTAAGAGATTTTTCCCGATTGCGCCGCTGCCCGAACAGCAGGATAAACGGAAGTGAAGCGCAAACGGTAATATCCGGCTCGTTCTACCTTGAAAAGAAAGAAGCAATTGAAGTAATCAGGACTCTGACCCGGGAAGCAGAAAATTGGCCGGAAGTCAGGAATACAGGGTGCTTCTATACCGGGAGCCTTCAGGAAACAACCGAAGTCAGCAATCTGATGGAGGATAGCGGATTGAACATAATCAGCGAAGATAAGATTATCGGGGATCGTTATTCGGACATTGATACTGATCCGGACCTTTCTCCGATCCGGGCGATCTCAAACCGCTATCATCTTCGTTTTCCATCTAGCGAACGCAGCTACATCAAAGACAGAGCTGAAAGTATTCCTAAGCGGGTTGCCGAGGTAGGGGCTAAGGCTGTAGTGGTCTTTATGAATCATAATGATGAATCATATATCTGGGACCTGCCGAGACAAAAAGCAGAACTCAATAAAATGGGCATCGATATTCTTACAGTTGAAAACCAGTATCAGCCTCTGCGCAATAAAGAAAAACTGCTTGAAACCTTTAAAAATTTTGCCCGGTCGGTAAATAAAGGCGGGAAAAATGGCTGAAAAGAATTATGAAACCAGATCCGTCAAAAAACTCGAGATAACAAAAAAAGTAGGTGCTTACCAGAAAGAGTGGTTTATGGGGCTTCATTCCAGGGTCTCAGCGGGCGAACCCTTTGCGTATGTTGGTGCTAACGCTCCAATGGAAATCCTTCGTGCCATGGATATTCCGTATGTCGTTAACCAGTGGTGGACTGCCATCTGTTCAGCGAAACAGATGGGGCCTAGATTTTATGATCTGCTTGAACAGGCCGGTTACAGAAATGACATCTGTTCATACTGTGCTATGGGATTTGCCTGTTCGCTCGATCCGAAGCCGGAAGAAGGGCCGTGGGGCGGTCTGCCTCAGCCGGGTATTCTTATCGGTTCTGAAACATGTTCGAGCGGCATCAAGATAGAAGAGCTGATGGAGGAAGCGTTCGGTGCAGAATCGTTCCGGATTCAGCATTATCATCAGGATGTGATCACCGATAACTGGTGGGAAAAATCCTGTGATGACTGGGAAGAGCTTCTGGGCCGGAAGCGGATAGATTTTTACGAAAATGAACTTCGTCTGCTCATAGACTTTCTTGAGCGGAAGACGGGACGGACCCTGAATCTTAACAGGTTTATCGAGACCCTGAACAATGTCAACGAACAGGAAAGCTGGTACCGCAAGACAAGAGATCTTATCGCAGAAACGGTCCCCGCGCCGGTTACAGTCACAGATACGATCAATGCGGTAATGCAGGCTCAATGGCACCGGGGATCCCGCTGGGCGGTTGATGCGGCGAGGAGTCTGTATGAGGAAGTCAAAGACCTTTCGGATCGAGGCGTCGCAGCCGTTCCGAATGAAAAAATACGACTGCTGTGGATTGGCCGGGGGCTGTGGTTTAATCTCGCTTTTTATCAGCATTTTGAAGATAAATACGGCGCGGCATTTGTCTGGACTATGTATCTCGCTTTGGCAGCAGACGGTTATATCAGAAACAATGTCGAAGAGAATCCTGTCCGGGCAGTCGCCTCAAGATTTTCCTTTCTTGAAGATATTCTGCATGTTCCGCCTTTCAACAGTCAGTGGTTCGTTAAGGAAGCGAAGAAAAACCGCATTGACGGTATAGTTTTTCTGGTTCCTGAAAACTGCATGAATAACGGAGATTTTTATTACAACATAGTCTGGTCGCTTGAAGAAGCCGGGTTCCCGGTCTGTGTTCTGCGTGCCGACCCGGCTGATGCCAAAAAATGGAGCCAGGAGCATATGGTGGCGGAAGTCGAAAGTCTAATCGAAAACAGGATCATGAAAAAATAAAAAAAGTTTGAGCAAGGAGAAAGCATATGAATGATGTACCGAATGCGCTTGACGGAATTAATGTAATCGATCTGTCCCAGTTTGCGGCCGGGCCGATATGTACACTGTCGCTGGCCCAGATGGGTGCGAATATTATCAAGATTGAACGCCCGCTGTACGGCGAGCAGGGACGGCCGAAAGACGGCGGCCAGGATATGCTGTGGGCAATACTGCATGCGAACAAGAAGTCGGTAACGCTTAATCTGAAAAGTGATTCAGGTAAGGAAATGCTGAAAAAGTTTATTCAGAAAGGCGATGTAGTTGTTGAAAATTTTGCTCCCGGCACGATTGAACGCCTCGGTTTCGGGTTTGATACAATCAGAGAAATAAATCCCGGTTGTGTATTCTGTCAAATAAAAGGGTATCATGATCTGAGTCCCTACAGCTCTTTCCCGGCTATGGACGGTCCGGTACAGGCAACGGGAACTCTTGCCAGTCAGACGGGATATTACGGCGGGCCTCCTACAGTATCGAATGTGGCCCTGGCTGATGACCCTGCGGGGCATTATGCGGTTACGGCAATAATCGCAGCGCTTTATCAGAGAGAGCATACAGGACGCGGCCAGCATGTCCGGATTAATATGCAGGAAGTTGTGATTTCGGGTTCCAGAATGTCGTTCGTTGAACAGAAGGTAATGCCTGCTCGCGGAGGGGCAATGCTTTTTGCAGGAAAAAATGCGCCGCGGAATACTTATCCAACGAAACCGAGGTATGAGGATGATGAGAATAATTTCGTGTTTTTTCTTGTCAGGGATTCGCCTGGGCAGAAAATGTGGAAAACCTTTTGTGAGATAATAGAACGGGAAGACCTCTTTGATGATCCTAGGTTTATCGACGGTTCGTTGCGATTCGATAATGTTGAAGTCCTGGAAGCAGAAATCAAAAAATGGACCACAGCACGCGACAAAGACGAGGTAATGCGTCTGTTGTGTGAAGGAATGATTCCTGCTGGAGCAACTCTGACAATAGAGGATATTATTAAATCACAGGATATGTATGATTCAAAATTTCTTCAGACAATTGACCATCCCGGTCTTGGCCGGATCACCCTGCCCGGCTCTGCATACAGAATGTCCGACACTTATGTACCCGTCAAACCGGCACCGGATCTTGGTCAGCATAATGATGAAGTATACAAAGGATTTCTTCATTTGAATGAGACTGAATATGAGAACCTGAAAGCTGACGGTACTATCTAAAAAACAGCAGCTGGAGTTATGCTGATTTTAAAAAAATTTTCGAGGCTGATATCCAGCTTGCTGAGTATTCTGTA
>QKCC01000089.1 GCA_003245835.1 Spirochaetales bacterium
ATCAGGTAATTTTCAAATTCAAGCCGTGTTCTAATCTGTCCTTTTATAGACACTATTTTTCTGTCCGGGTAATGAACAATTTTCACTTTTCCTGTCTGATCAATTTTTTTTGCAGCTATAAGCTCTTCTCTCAAATTTTCAAGCCGTGATTTGACGGTTTTATAGTCGAGGATCTTCTGCTCTGTCAGCACAATCTGGGAATCAAGCAAATCCTGAAGGCTTTGACGGTTTATATCTTTCAAGCCTGCTTTTATTTCATCGTATGATAATCCCATTGATCTCATATACACGATAAAGTTCAGCACATGAAACTGCTCGGTAGAGTAATATCTGTACCCGGTTATCTCGTCGGTATTCGCCGGTTTTAAAACGCCTATCCTGTCCCAGTAACGAAGCATCTTCGGAGAAATGTTGTGTATTTTAGCTACCTGACCTATAGAGAGGTCCTCGGTTGTCCAATTGTCCAGCATGATATGCCTCCTGCCTGACCTGCTGCAGGTACCAGAATATACAATATTTTAATACCATTTTGCACTTTTTTAAACAATCAATAATGCATTGTAATTTTTCTTGACCTTCCCAACTTGGGAAGGGTTAAAATATTACAAAACTTGGTGAATTGTCGAAACCTGTAACGGCTCAGACATGATAACAAAGTTCAGGATAGCGGTTTTAAAACATAATAAGGAGAGTAATTTTGCAATCGAAAATTTTCCATAAAGATCGGGTCCTCGGAATTGCACTGCTGGGAATCACAGTATTTTTTGCATATCATACTCGGAAGCTCCCAAAATCAATCGTCGTAGGCGACCCCGGTCCAAAAGTATTTCCGTATATCGGCTGCTTTTTGACGGGAGCAATAGGATTGTCATATCTGTTCAAGGGAAAGCGCGGTGAGATAGTCGAATTTCTCAATAACGCAGAATGGAAAAGGCTCATAATCCTGTTTTCGTATTATGTCCTGTTTTTTCTTGTTTTGTGGCTTTTCGGTTATTTTGTTGCTATTCCGGTTGCTACATTCATGATTTCCAGACTTTTCTCAAAAGAATCAGCCATTAAAACAAGAACTCTCATAATTTATACAGTTCTTGTCTCCGCGGGAATTTATGTATCATACGTGGTTGCGCTCGGCTCAACCCTTCCCAAGGGTATTTTCTGGAGACTTTTTTAATAAATTTTTAGGAGAATTATGAACATGCTTTTAGAGACGTTGCAGACAGTTGCTACACCGGTAGGACTTCTATTTATTTTAGGCGGCGCTGTGCTGGGAGTAATCCTCGGCGCAATACCGGGCTTAAGCGGAGGAACCATAACGATTCTGCTGCTGCCGATTTCATATAAAATGAATCCGGCGCTGGCGCTTGGTTTATTTACATCAATATACATCGGCAGTACATCAGGAGGATGTATCGGTTCTATTTTACTGGGCATTCCCGGTACAAATTCTTCAATAGTAACAACCTTTGACGGATATCCGCTGACAAGAAAGGGAGACCCGGTAAGACCCTTGAGCGCTGCAGTATGCTCAAACTTCATCGGAATGCTTCCGTCGCTTATCATCGCAATCATTTTAGCACCGCTGCTCGCAAAATTGGCGATTAAACTCGGCCCGTGGGAATACTTTGCTCTGTGTTTCTGTGCTATTGCCATGGTCGTAGGTTTGTCAAAAGAGAATGCTTCAAAGGGCCTTGTTGCGGTCGGGCTCGCGATCCTTATAAGTTCAATCGGAATAGCGCCGATTTCATCCACCCAAAGGTTTACCTTCAAGAATTATTATCTGTATGACGGCTTCAGTATTATAAACATCATGATGGGAATGTTTGCGGCGAAGATTATTCTTATGGAGTTTGCAAAAGGTTCAAAAGTCAAAGAATCAGCGAAAGTCCAGGTAAAAAAATTCAAACCGCCGATTAAAGACCTTGCGGACAACATCGGAAATATTATCCGGTCATTTTTTACCGGCCTGATTATAGGGTTTCTGCCCGGCATAGGGGGTAAAACATCAACCTTCCTGGCTTACTCCACCGAGCGAAACCTGGCAAAAAACAAGGACGAATGGGGAAAAGGCGCAATCGGAGGAGTAATAGCGCCCGAGGTCGCAAATAATGCAGGAATCGGCGGAGAACTCATTCCCCTCATCGCGCTCGGTATTCCCGGCAGCACGCCTATGACGCTCTTTCTTGCAGCCCTGACTGTACACGGTGTAAATCCGGGACCGCTGCTGATAAGAAATAACCCTGAAATAGTTTATATGATATATGCAGCAGCAATAATTGCAGCAATATTTATCCTGATTGTTGAAATTGTCGGCATGCCTATTTTCCCAAAAATGCTGAAGGTCCCGTACCACTTTCTTTATCCGATTATTATTATAGTTTCGTTGCTGGGAGCTTTTCTGTCAGGCAACAGTCTGTACGCGCTTTTCATCACCCTTGCGGCATGCCTGATGGGACTGGCGATGGATTATTTCGGCATTCCGATAGTTCCTTTTATCATGACATATATTTTGAGCCCGCTTCTCGAAAAGAACCTGCGAATGGCATTGAATATGTCGAATACCGGCTTTCTGTCCTTTTTTACAAGACCAGTATCAGCAATCTTTATTTTAATCGGTGCGGCCATTCTGGTATGGAACCTGATTGGGCACCGGCTGAAACCTGTAAAAACCCAGGCTGCAGGTTAACAGTAAGTTACGTATTTTGGATGCTGTTGAACAGTATCTTTAAATAAAAACCTAAAGGAGAGAATATGAAGAAGAGTAGGAAAATTTTATTGTCGGCGGTTGTTCTGATACTTGCATTCAGCATACAGTCGCTTTTTGCAAACGGACAGGGTGAAGCGGAAGGCGTCGGCGCTGAAACGGTAGCGGCCTGGCCTGATAAAGACGTAATGGTTTACATTCCGAACCCGCCGGGCTCGAACCTCGATTTATCAGTAAGAATTATGCTGGATTACCTCAACAGCGCTACAGGAAAGACTTTTATCCCGGTTAATGAAGTAACAGGAATGGGGACCCTTGCTTTACAGAAAGTTTCCGGTGCAAAACCGGACGGGTACACAATCATGTTTACCGGCTCGGGCAGCAACATCCAGTTCGACACGAAACAGACTGATATAAATACCCTGGACCCGAACCAGATTACCATTATCGGAACATCCGGCGGACTTAAAGTTGATTTCGATTCAGTCCTGGTAACTACTCCCGGTAAACCGTATAAAACATTCGATCAGTTTGTTTCCTACGTTAATGCTAATCCCGGAAAGGTGAATTACGGAACCAGCTCAGGTACCACGGTAGAGGTTAAGGCCCGGCTGGTCCTGAATGAATTCAGCCTGGCAGATAAGGTAAAACTTGTTTATTCCCCCAGCACCGAGATCGCTATCGGGCTTTTAGGCGGCTCGATCGATGCCGCTGTTGTTTCAGGTCAGAGTGCGCTTCAGTATCTGCAGGACGGTTCATTTATTCCGCTGATGCACACAATCGACAAGTATACCGGTAATAACCCGGCATTTAAGGGCGTTCCGACCTATACAGATCTCGGATGTCCCGAACTTTACTCAGCCTTTCCGATGTACGTAGTCGGCCCGGGCAACATGAATGAAGACCTCGTCCTGAAAATCAACCAGATAATGGCCGGCGCCGCTTCAAGCGCGGACCATGTTGCAAGATGGGACAAGATGCACAGCATTTTCATTCCGAAGAGTCCTGAAGATATCCGCAACGAAATCAAGGCAATGGATGATAATATCAGAAGCGTCTTTTCTGAATAACATTAAACAACTGAAGGCGGCTGCAAATACAGCCGCCTTCCTTTTATAAAACTGGTTGATAAAATAATTAATCTGAATCACAGATATAACACATGAAAGCAGCTGACAGCCTATTTACATACGACTTTTTTATAGTATCCGTACTCAGCCTGATCGTAAGGTTCAGCATGTTCATCAGGATGACCCTGCAGCCGCTTTATATCCTTGAACTCGAGTATTCAAAGACAGTCACCGGACTGGCAATGACAATATTCACAATAGCGGCGCTTGTTTTACGTCCGGCTGCCGGCAGGGCGATTGACAGATACGGAAGACGCTCCATATTCTTCCTCGGAACAATAATTTTTACTGTTACAACATTCCCGTTCGGGTTTACCGGCAGGCTTACGGTTCTAATTGTATTTCAGACTTTCAGCGGAATCGGTTTTTCAATGCAGTCGGTCGCCAGCACTACAATGGTTACTGATATTGTCCCTGAAAGCAAACTGACAAAGGGGCTCGGGTATTACGGACTTACAGCAACCCTTGCTCAGGCAGTCGGCCCGGCGGCAGCCCTCTTTTTACTGAAAAACACGGGGTATAAAACCAGCTTTATAATCACCGGAATTATCTCTTTCTTAGCGATTATTATCGGAACGCTGGTAAACTATGAAAAAAATTGCGAATACAAATACGAACCTGAACCCAGGCAGACGGATGAGAAGGGAAAATTCATCAATAAGATAATTGAAAAATCTGCAGCCTACCCTTCTCTGTTCCTGTGCCTGATTGCATTTGCAAGCGCCTCAATCGGAACCTTTCTCGTACCGTTTGCTCAGGAAGCCGGTATACAAAGCATAGCATTGTTCTATACTGTCAGAGCCGTCGGAATCGGGGTATCGAGGCTGATTGCCGGTAAAGTTACCGATGTTTTTGGAAATTTCAACATCCTGATTTTCGGAATGATTACCATATGCACCGGCACCGCGGGTATTATATTCATCAGAGATATAAATTTCCTGCTCATTTTTGCATTCCTGTACGGCATCGGTTTCGGATTCACGGTGCTGCTGCTGAACGTAGCTGCAGTTATAAGAACACCCAAACACCGACGAGCCGCTGCCAATGCAACCTATTATCTGGCAATGGATGCCGGAATCGGCATAGGCGCAGTGACCTGGGGTATAGTCGGTGATGCTTTCGGTTTAGGCAGTATATTCTGCGGAGCAACAATAATTTCACTCGCTGCATTCGTCTTTTTTATTCTGTTACGTAAAAGCAGAACAATTCTGGAATAGCCGGTCAGGCTGATCCTTATTCCTGAAAAATGATGCGTGATTATTTCTACCAGTGGTTTCGGGACATAATTGCTGACAACGGTTTCCGGTTAACAACGGACTTCTCTTTCTGCTCATCAGCCGCGTATCCGAATGCAATCAGCATAACTATTCTCATTGAATACGGAACAGTCAGGATTTCTTTGACTTCGAGCTCATCATAGGTTGTAATGATACAGCTTCCGACATCGCGCGCAGCAGCCTGAAAAACCATGAACGATGCCGCCATACTGAGATCTATTGGATAAGATATCTGCCCGTTGGGCATTCTGTAATCTACGTTGGTAGTTCCGAGAGCCACAAGAAAAGGCGCGGCACCTACCTGCTCCTGACCGTAGGCGGCGGTTTCAAGTCTTGCCTTTATTTCATCATCCGTAATCAGAACAAATCTCCACGGCTGCCTGTTTTTGGCGGACGGAGCCCTTCTTCCTGCTTCCAGAACTGTATTGATAATTTCCTCGCTGACAGTCTCATTTTTAAAGAGTCTTGTCGACTGAAAATTTTCAATTGAGGGTATCAGTCCGTTCTTTAAATCTTGACCAACCATATCGATTTCCCTTATTGTGATTGATAATGAAAAGAATTTGTTCCTTTCTTATTATCCTTTTTTTAACTGCAGCAAATTCATATACAGACTCCATCATAAACGATATTAACAATTTTTCCAAGCTCTTTCCAAGGAATGAAGCATCTGTTAACGAGAATGAAACAATCAATCTGATAGCGGAGCGCCTTGCTGAACTCGGCGCACAGTTCAGCCGGTCGGATTTTAATGAAACGGAAGGCTATTATTCATATTCATCATTCATTACGGCAGTGATCCCCGGAAGCAGCAGCGACAGCCTTATAACAATAGTGCCGGTTGACGGCAGCTACGGTATCGCGGCAGCACTCTCGGTAATTGAAAACTATTCCGGAAAAACACCCGCGCTTACACTGCTGTTCGTTTTCCTCGGGGCCGAACAGAATCCTGATAATAATCCGGGCACCCGAAAATTCCTTGAACAGTATTATCCTGAAAATCCGGCAGCCTTTATTTATCTCAATTTCGCCGGTAACCCGGAATCATTCCGTATAGTATCCGGTGCTGAGGGT
>QKCC01000253.1 GCA_003245835.1 Spirochaetales bacterium
TCGTCTATTTCGTCTGCGTCAAATGAAACCTCATTAAAAGGTTCCGCATCGGTGAAATCATCAGCCTTATCTAACGAGGCATCATCAGAAACATCTTCGATATCTCCGAAATCTTCTGCATCTCCGAAGTCGAAATCATCTGCTTCTTCGCCGAATACATCATCAGAACCCGGAGAAGGCTCTTCGTCTTCAATACCGAAATCATCAGTATCAAAATCCGCCTGCCCGAAAGAATCATCATCTGATTCCGAAACAGTATCATCTGCAGCCGCCTCTTCAGCTTCAGCATCAAAATCGCCGAAGTCAGCTAAATTAAAGTCTTCGCTTTCGCTGAAGTCATCTTCCGCAAAAGTTTCCTCCGACGAAACATCGTCAAAGGCGGAGTCCTCAAAATCAAAGGAATCAAAATCTTCCGACGGTTCTTCGACACCGGGAAGTGCATCTTCGCCTTCTTCATCGTCGATGAGCGTGTCAAAATCCTCGAATCCGGAAAAGGGTTCGGCATCGGAACCGGCTGCGTCATCAAGGTCCTCGCTCAGCCCCTCGGTCAGCCCTGGCGGCAGATTAAAATCATCTTCTGCAAAATCTTCCGCTTCCGGTTCCACTTCCTGATCGGCGGAACCGGTGAAGGGTTCATCAGAACTGCCGAATAGATCCTCAAAACCTTCTGAGAAGTCATCTTCCGGTGAATCTTCATTCGGAAGGTCCGCCGCAAATTCATCCAAAGCGTCAGTTTCATCATCACCGAAAAGCCCGTCTTCATCGAATATATCAAAATCTTCTGAGCTCTCATCAAACAGAGCGTTCAGATCATCAACAGATTCCTGTTCCGGGACGGTTATATTCGGCAGGGCTTCACCCCGCTGTTCTCTGATTTCGGGTTCATTGCCAAGCCTGATTAAATCGTTCTTAAACTCGTTAATTTCCTGAATTTCGGGCATACTTGAATTTCGGAATTTTTATACCTGCGGGTTAGGGAAATTCTAATTTTTAAAGCTTAATATTGAAAAGTACCTGAAAAACCGGCAGGCGTTAGAAAACTGTCAAGCATAAACACCGAAAAACCGACACTATAACAAGAATATGATTTCCCGAACCTTACGTATAAAGTTGATTTTACCGCTTCTTTTTATTTGCATGCCGACAGCTTTCCTTTCTGCTGAACCGGTAACGGTGCAGCTTCACTTTGCGATCACCGAAGCCACTTCTGCTGAGCCGCCGGCTGTGATTGATAACCATTTTGTACTTAAATACAAGGGAAGCCGCAATTACAGGTTTGTCGGAGCCGCATTCAAACATGAAGACTTCAAGATAATACATCCGTTTTATGTTAATACCAATGGTGTTTATGTGCTTACCTACCCGCTTCAGGAAGGAATGAGCAAGCTTGAATACCGGCTGGTTGTTGACGGACTATGGATGACCGATCCGCAAAACCCGGAACGGACAAAAGATGAAAGCGGAATCAGCCTGTCATATTATCTGATACCGGAAAAAGAAAGCCTGCCGGAATCTCCGCGAAAAGAAGGCGGCGCAATCGTATTCCAGTATTTCGGAATTCCGGGGCAAAAAGTCTATGTGTACGGTGATTTCAACAACTGGGATCCGTATATGTACAGGATGTCGGAACAGCCGGGAACCGGCGGCTATACACTGAAACTAAGGCTGGGCCCGGGAAACTACACATATAAATACATAGTAGACGGAACTTCGATTCCGGACCCGCTCAATGATCAGAAGAAATTCGACAGCTTCGGCAAAACTGCTTCATTACTGACTATTGGGTACGGATATTAAAGAATATGCGATCATCCGAATCACAGGAATCTGAAATATCCGCCAAAGCAAGACGGTTCCCGGTATTGTAAAAAGCTGAAGATTCGCCTTCCCAGAAAAGATCCATATAATTTCCTACTGCACAAACCGTTATTCCATACCTTACGCCGGAGTTCATGACCCGCAGCGGAAGAGCCCTCATGAAGCTTTCCCTTTGTTCAGCATCAAATACTTCACCGTTGGCTTTAATATCGATCCAGAGAAAAGCATCCGAAAATTTATCCTCCCATTCGGGAGAATATGTGTCCCTGCAGATTGTAAGAGCGATCTTACGGCCTTCGACATTAAACATTCGGGCCTCTTCAATACTCCCCGGCTCGAGCCCGACAATATCAGTTTCAAAGTCCGTAAGAAAAACCTTGTCCTGCTGATATATCAGCTCACCGTCCGGATCGAATACAAAGCTGCGGTTACGAAGTGTACCGTCCTCCGCCGTTACAAAGCAGCTGCCCGCAACCGCGTAAATGTTATATTTATCTGCAATCCTCGACCACCGTTCAAGATAACTGATTTCGGAATCTGAACTTGTAAAAACATCAGCCAGGTTCGAAACCCCCGGAGTGCTCATCACAACATCAATAAGGGCTTTCTGAAAGTTTTCATAGCCGCTGATAACATCGTTGTATTCTATCAGCTGAAAAAATACCCCTGTATACTCAGGAAAAATAACAATGTCAGGCTGCACGCTGCTGTCTTCAATGATTTCATTTAATTCCTGTTTGACTTCACTGAAAAATGTGTTTTCAGTACGATAGGTATCAGCATCAATTTCGAACTGAACACCCGCAGCGGAAAACACTCCATCGTCTGCAGGATCAGCATTCAAACCGGCAACCGGTAAAAACAGCAGGATGAACAAATATATAAGTCGGTTTTGCATGGGCCGATGTTACAATAAATGACTTCTTTTTGAAACCCGCAGCAGGACTATATTTATTCGCAATACCTTGCTTTTCCGGGTTCAATGCAGTATTTTCAACGAATAACGTTTTCACGGAGATAATTTTGTTTAAACTAAATCTGGTTCTGCATAGAAAAAATGATAATACAATGATTTTCTCGCCCGCCCCCTGGTTCCGGATCCTTTTCCTGTTCCTTGCGGTGGTAGTAATTATAGGTATCTTTACAACATCCGAGGATGAGGAAGGCGGGAATTGGGTTCCTGTTATTGTCATTACTGTATGTATAGCGGCGGCTCTTTACGAGGAATCCTGGCGCTTCGACAGGTCAAAGAGAATAATTATTTCAAAAACCGGAATAATTTTTCTTCACAAAACCAAAACCTGGTCGTTTGCAGAAATCGCCAATTTTGAACTGATGGTATTTCTGAGGGGCGCCGAATCCGACGGAAGCGCTGATCACGAGATTAATCTATCAAAACCATTTTCGAGAGAGAATACCGATGAGATCTCCGGCAGGGGAATCAAAATCATTCACAGAAAATATCACCAGGAACTGCGGCTGAGCCTTAAATCCGGCGACAGAATAACTATAGAAAGTATCGACAGCCGAAATACCGAAGGACTGCTGAAAAAGGCGAATACCCTCTCTGAGTTCTGCGGAATTCAGCTTACAGACGAATAGTCTGACTGCCGCTCACTGTACATTCAAACTGCAATAGTCATGATGACAAAAAAACCGCCGGCAGCTGCCGGCGGTCCGAAATTTGACTCTGTTTAATTCTACTAATAAAGATGGCAGGCAACCTGGTGTTTGCTGCCGTGTTCTTTAAGCTGCGGAATATTGTTTTTACAAATCTCCATGCGTTTCGGACATCTGTCGTAAAAATAACAGCCGACTCTTTCCTTGTCCGGTGACGGAACGTCGCCGCTCAGTATAATCCGTTTTCGGGTCCGTTCGACATCAGGGTCCGGAATCGGAACCGCAGACATAAGAGCTTCCGTATAGGGATGCATCGGCTTCTTATACAGGTCTTCAGATTTTGCAATCTCAACTATTTTTCCAAGATACATAACTGCAACGCGTGTTGAAATATGCTGAATTACCGCAAGATCATGGGCAATAAACAGGAATGTCAGATCAAATTCCTTCTGAAGATCATCGAGAAGGTTAAGGATCTGGGACTGTATCGAAACATCAAGCGCCGAAACGGGTTCGTCGGCAAGAATCAGCTTCGGATTAAGGGCCAGTGCTCTTGCCACGCCTATACGCTGCCTCTGTCCGCCCGAAAATTCATGCGGATACCGGTTTTTAAAGTGCCTGTTAAGACCAACCTTTTCCATCAGGTCTTCGACCCTGTCGGCAATCCCTTTTTTGCTTATATCGAGCATCCGCCTCTGACGGTAGATAATCATCGGTTCGGCAATAATATTTCCGGCTGTCATCCTCGGGTTCAGGGATGCATACGGATCCTGGAATACCATCTGAATACCCTTTCGGGCCTGCAGAAGCTGATGTTCCGAGGCTTTTACAAGATCCACCCCGTTATACAGAACCTCACCCGCAGTAGGTTTGTGAAGCTGGGCGATACAGCGGGCTGTAGTCGATTTTCCGCAGCCTGATTCCCCAACAAGGCCGAGTGTTTCACCGCTTTCTATTTCAAGATCTATTCCGTCAATGGCGCGTATTGCACCAACCTTTTTCTTGATTACAATTCCCTCTTCAATCGGGAAATGCATTTTCAGGCCTTTTACCTTCAGAAGTGTATTATCAGCCATTATTTATCCTCCTCATAAAGCCAGCATCTTACTTCCCTGTCTTCTCCGAGGGTAGTCACTGGAGGATAGGTATTACGGCATTTATCCATGGCCCTTTCGCACCGTGGATGAAAAGGACAGCATTCAGGCAGATTTATCACGTTAGGCGGCTGGCCCTTTATAGAAAAGAGCTTTTCACTTGTAGGTTTATCAAGACGCGGTACTGATTTTATCAGCCCCTGCGTATAGGGATGTTTGGGCTCCTTGAAAATTTCATCATTGGTTCCCTTTTCAACAACCCGGCCGGCATACATTACACAAACTGTATCACAGATTCCGGCAACAACACCGAGGTCATGGGTAATCATAATAACCGCTGTATTCATCCTGCGGCAGAGGTCCTGAATAAGCTCAATAATCTGGGCCTGAATGGTTACGTCCAGAGCTGATGTCGGTTCATCAGCGATCAGAATTTCAGGGTCACAGCTCAGCGCCATGGCGATCATAACCCTCTGGCGCATACCGCCCGAAAACTGGTGCGGATAATCGTTTACACGCTTGGCAGGGTTAGGTATACCTACCAATTCGAGCATCTCTACTGCCCTTTTTCTGGCAGCCTCTTTGTCGAGATCCTGATGCAGAACAATAGTTTCAATCAGCTGGGTTGAAATACGCAGAAACGGGTTAAGACTGGTCATCGGATCCTGGAATATCATTGAAATCCGGTTGCCGCGGATTTTCCGGATCTCGTTATCATTCATCTTAAAGATATCTTCTCCGTCAAGCACTGCAGTGCCGCCCATTATTTTTCCGGGGGGCGACGGAATCAGCTTCATAAGCGAAAGGTTGGTAACCGATTTTCCGGATCCGGATTCGCCTACAATCCCGAGGATCTCACCCTTCTTGAGCTCAAAAGATACCCCGTCTACTGCTTTTACGATTCCGTCATCGGTATTGAAATAGGTCTTAAGATTATCGACCTTAAGTATTACTTCTCTCATATCAGTACACCGTCCTTATAGTTTGTTTTTACTCTGCGGGTCCAGAGCATCCCGTAATCCGTCGCCGAAGAAGTTCATCGAAAACAGGAACAGTGTCATTACGATTGCCGGGTACCAGAGCATCCAGGGGTAGGTTGTCATTGCATAAACGCCGTCATGAATAAGTACGCCCCACGAAGCATATGGTGCCTGAACACCGAGACCCAAAAACGACAGGAAGGCTTCAAGCATAATAAATGCCGGTACGCGCAGTGTGGTATAGACAACAATAACGCTCATTGTATTCGGAATCAGGTGCTTATAAACAATCCGCCACGTACTTGCTCCTGAGGACTTTGCAGCCTCAATAAATTCCGAATTCTTTAACGATATTATCTGCCCGCGCACAACCCGGCAGACAGTCAGCCAGCTAACTATTGCAAGGGCAAAAAATAAATTCAGAATGTTTTTTCCGAAAATAGCCATCATTATGATAACCAGCAGCATATACGGCAGAGAGTACATAATATCGACAAAGCGCATCATGATCGTATCGAACCGTCCGCCTATATAGCCTGAAAGGGCTCCAAGAACAACCCCAATCATCATCGAAGCAAGCGCTCCGACAAGACCAATCATAATCGAAACCTGACCGCCGTAGATTATTCGGGCCAGCAGATCGCGGCCTAACTCGTC
>QKCC01000068.1 GCA_003245835.1 Spirochaetales bacterium
CCGCCCGGCATTGCATTGATTGCATTCTTTATAATATTCAGTACAGCCTGTTTTATAAGCTTATCATCAAGCTGCAGCAGCGGAACATTGTCTTCAAAATCAAGCTCAAGCTCTATTCCCGCCTCATCAAGTTCGGGTTTTACCAGCTCAAGGCATTCGTTGAGAATTAAATCAACACTTCGGTCCTTAAGACTGACATCCATAGGCCGTACCGCAAAAAGAAAATCAACAACAATACTGTTCAGACGCTCAACTTCCTCGCTCAGGATGTTCAGGTTCTTGTTCAGAAAATCTTTCTGGCACTCCTTCTCCCTTTTAAGCGCTTTCTGCATTAATTGTATATGGATTCCGATTGAACCGAGCGGATTTTTGATTTCGTGGGCCATTCCTGCCGACATCGTGGTAAGCGATGCCAGACTCTCAGCCCTGCGCAGACGTGCTTCAGCAAGCTTTCTCTGGGTTACGTCCCTTATATACAGCAGACTGCCGGATATCTCTTCATGAAGTATTAGAGGAAGAATACTGCAGGTAATAATCCTCGGACCTCCAGGGGCATCGAGCGCAAGTTCCCTGTCATGGATTGTTTCCTGTTTTTCTTCACTGAATGAAATCAGTTTTACTATCTCGTCATCAAGAATAATTTCAGTATAATGCCTGTCGGTAGGCTCTGTCTTGGCAATAGGAATTATCCGCTTTACAGCCCGGTTCGCAAATGAAATTATTCCGCTTCCGTCTATTACAATAATTCCTGCATTCATTGAATGCAGTGAACTCTCGAGTATTTCATTTTCGTCCGCCAATTCATTAACAAGTGCCTTTATCTGCTCGAGGTCCAGCCGGCTGAGCATTTTAAGGGCACGTGAAAGAAACTTTCTCAAATCAGCTCCTCTGTATCATATTCCTGAGGCATCATAAAACAGGGCTTCCAGCACCAGCTGCGAAGACTGGTTGAACTGCTCCCTCTGCATAACAGTACGGCTGAACAGACGATTAAGTTTATCGGCTTTAACCGCATCAACTTCGCCCCTGCCGAATATTTCACGGAGCAGCTCCAGGCATTCCTGGATAAAAAGCTCGAAGATCCTTCTGCTTGCATATACCGGTTTGAAATCCGATACCTGCCCGAGGTTTTCTCCCTTCGTATAAAGTACAGCTTTAATGAACTTACCGGCAAGTTCCTTTATCTGTCCGGTATCGGTTTTCCTGCTTAGAAAATATTCACGTATATTGCGGTAGCTGCCGCCTTCTTCACGGAAAATCCGCTTTATTACTTCAGCAGAATCATCTCCTGATCTTTCGGGAAAATTGAACACCCTGACCCGTGATAAAATCGTGGGAATAATCGCGCCCTTCCGTGTCGTGGTAAGTATGAAGTAGCAGTTTTCAGGTGGCTCCTCCAGCAGTTTCAGCATCGAATTGCGTGAAGAGTCTCCCATTGCGTCCGCATTCTCAAAAATAATAATCCTCGCGGAATCCGATGCGGTTCTGGCCCAGGTATTGATCCTTCTTATTTGGTCGATCGGAATATTGTCCGAGTTGTACGAATCGGTAATTCTGCGGCATTCGTTCACAATCTTATCGATCAGATTTCCGAATTTGGCGGCATCATCAATTTCACCCTCGACATTTATATCGCGCAGAAGCTCTTCGGCTTTGACGGCATTTGCGGCCACCAGTTTGTAGCGCGGTTCATTTCCGTCCCAGAGCACAGGATCGAAGCGCTTAAGCAGTTTTCGGACAGCACGGATGAACATATACCTTGCGTAAACCGGCTGCTCGGTCTTAAGTTTGTCTGAACAGAGGGTTATCTCGTCGATAAAAAGACTGCTGCCCAGCAGCTGTATGTACGGATGAAGCAGCAGCCTCTGACTTTCACAGGACCTGCAGGGACAGTTCCAGCTTTTATCACCGGTACATGTCAGTATCCTTGCAAGCTCGAGTGCGGTAGAAATTTTTGCTGAATAGTGTTCGCCGCTGAAAAGCACAGAAGCAGGCAGTGAGCCGGTTTTAACTGCTTTTTCAAGTTCGTCAACAACCCGCTCCTGTCCGATTATATTCTCAAACATCAATTGTCTCGTCGAGTATTGTTTTCCCGTCTGGTACGAATTTATGCAGAGTCTGAATGAACCAGCTGTCATTCTCAATCTTTGTCGTATCGAAAATCGGCTGGACTTCAATAATGAATACAATTATCATTACCAGCGCTATACCCTCTATAATTCCGAAAAACAAACCAAGAGACCTGTCCAGTTTGTCGAGATGTATCTTGTCTACAAGTGCATTAAGCCCGTTTTCAAAGATCTTGATAATAACATAACTGACTATAAAAATAATCAGGAACGCAATAACCTGGTTCCAGTTGGATTCCCCGAACTTTTTGCTTATAAACTCACCCAGAAACCCGGAAAACAGTACTCCCAGAAGAATACCCATACCAATAGCTGCGATGCTCATTACCTCGGTTACAAATCCGCGGATGATCGCCTTAACCGTCATAAAAAGTACAATCGCCGAAAAGAATATATCTACCGGCATTATTGTCAGATCTCCAAACTGCATTATCTTAACCTCTTTATTATATGTTCTGCTATAAAATCAGCGGGGCTGCCGTTAACAATCTTAAGCGCCGCCCTGCCCATATGATCTCTCATTGTATCATTGCTCATTAAACGATCAATCTCATTTTTTAATTGTTCCGCGGTAACAGCCCCCTCAAGAACAACCGAGGCACCAGCCTCCCTGAAACTCTCGGCATTCCTCGACTGATCACCGCGGCTCGCCCCGGTACCAAGCGGAATCAGAATTGAGGGTTTTCCCAACGCCGCAGTCTCCCACAGCGTCGAAGCGCCTGCGCGGCTTATTATCAGATCAGCGGCAGCCATCAGGTCCGGCAGCTCATCACCGATATATTCCATCCGCCGGTAGAACGCACCGGTTTCTCCGTCGTAAGGATGCTTTCCAGTCTGATGAATCACAAAGAAGTTTTCTGTTAGCCATGGCAACAGTTCCTCAACCAGGTGATTGACCTGAAGCGCGCCCTGTGAACCGCCGATTACGAAAATAATTTTTCGTTTTCCGGCGCCGGACAGACGTCTACCGTTTGCGGAATCAGCGTTAAAAATTGCTGCCCGAACCGGATTACCCGAAACAATGACGTTATAGCCGGGGAAATAATTCGCCGTACCCGCGTAGGAAACGAGAATATCATCGGAAAACCTCTTATTTATCCTTGTAGCCAGCCCCGGCGTGACGTCCGATTCATGTGTTATGACAGGAATTTTCCGAAAACCTGCTGCAGCTACCGGCGGAACGCTAACAAATCCGCCTTTTGAAAATATGAGATCCGGCTTATATTTGTTCATCAATGCTCCGGCTTTAAAAAAACCGGCGGCAATTCTGAAGATATCTGTGACGTTTTTTAGAGAAAAATACCGCCGAAGCTTCCCCGATGGTATACCGATGAATTCAATTCCGGCCCCTTCAACTATAGGCTTCTCCATCCCTTTATCGGATCCTATCCAGAGGATCCTGATTTCGCTGTCTTTCGCCTGAAGGCTCTCTGCAACCGACAGCCCCGGATATACATGTCCTGCTGTACCGCCGCCTGTGAAAACAATCAATTTATTCATCGGATACAGAATACATTGAATAATGCGCTCTTTCAAGCAATATGATAAAATTAGACGGCGACCGTTATTATGACCGCACTTCTGCTGTGCCGATGCTTGACAGCTGCTTTTGCATTATGTATCCTGACAGTGTCGTGGGGTGGCCCGAAGCTTAGACGCTTTCGGTCCTGAGATTATACCCGTTGAACCTGATCCGGATAATGCCGGCGAAGGGAGCGAGACATCCTTACCCACACATCAAAATTTACTCACGGAGGTTTTCTCTATGAAGAAAACAGTTTTTACGTCTTTATTGATGTTGACGGCTGCTGCTGTTATTTTCGCAGGCGGCAGCCAGGAGCCGAACGACACGACAAAATCCCGGACAGATGCGGACAAGCTGGTAATCTACACATATGATTCCTTTGCTTCAGACTGGGGACCGGCTAATGCTGTCATTCCGCCTTTCGAAGAAAAATACGGAATTGAGGTAGAGCTGAAATCTGCCGGCGACGCAGGACAGGTGCTTAGCCGGGTAATTCTCGAAAAGAAAAATCCGCAGGCAGACATAATAATCGGGATTGACAACAACATGCTTTCAAAAGCCCTGTCTGAAGATGTCCTCGATGTCTACAAACCCGCGGGAATCGACAAGGTTGCCGATCACCTGATCTTCGATAAAAGTTTCCACGTTGTCCCCTTCGATTACGGATACTTCGCCGTAAATTACGATTCATCGGCTCTTAAAAATCCTCCTGCTTCTCTCGAAGACCTTACCAAACCCGAGTATGTAAAGTCGCTGATCCTGATGGATCCGCGTACTTCAAGCCCCGGCCTGGGTTTCCTGCTTTGGACTGTAGCCGTATATGGAGATAATTTCCCCGACTACTGGAAGCGCCTAAAACCTTCAATACTGACTATCACAGACGGCTGGGATTCCGGCTACGGACTGTATACCGCCGGCGAAGCACCGATGGTTCTGAGCTATACAACCAGCCCGCCCTACCATGTCGAGTATGAAGAAACCGACAGGTACAAAGCACTTATATTCAGCGAAGGCAATTATATGCAGATAGAGTCGATGGGAATCCTGAAGGGCGCCGCTCACAGGACAAATGCCGAGAAATTCATCGAATACATGCTTTCAGATGATTTTCAGAACCAGATTCCGCTTACAAACTTCATGATGCCTGTTACCGCATCTGCGGAACTGCCGGCTTCCTTTGATTACGCGCCGGTTTCCGATAAACCGCTGCTTCTTGATACGGATCTGATTGAAACCAGTCTTGATACATGGCTGGATGAATGGCTGGATGCTGCTGTCAAATAGGAAAACCTGATTGAAAAATCATCCGCCATTAAATTCCCCTGCCGATCTGTTCGGCGGGGGCCGTTTTACAGGTTATACTTTTCTTATTATCCCGCTTGGGCTGCTGCTTCTTTTTTTCTTTCTGCCCGTTCTGTCCATTTTCAGACACATCAGCTGGTCTGATATTTCTGAAAATCTGCAGAACACCTACTACCGTTCCGTCATCTCATTTACATTCATGCAGGCAGCCGTCAGTACACTTTCGGCCGTACTGCTCGGTCTTCCCGGAGCATGGATAATGTCTCATGTAGAATTTCGCGGAAGGCGGCTGGTTAACAGCATCACTACGGTCCCGTTTGTGCTGCCTTCTGTTTTAGTTGTCCTCGGTTTTGTTCTTTCTTTCGGTAATGCGGGAATTTTGAACACATTCCTGATGAAAATTACCGGTTCCGAAAAACCTCTGCTAAGGATTCTGTATTCATTCAAGGCAATAATTCTTGCCCATACATTTTATAATTTTCCGATTACTCTCAGACTAGTCTCATCGGCATGGAAGCAGATAGGACGGAACCGGATTGAAGCGGCGCAGTGCCTCGGCGCAGGACGAATCCGCATTTTTGCAACAGTCATTTTTCCGTCGCTTCTGCCTTCGATAATTGCATCCGCTTCACTTGTATTTATTTTCTGCTTCATGAGTTTTGCTGTAATACTTGTACTCGGGGGCGGGCCGCAGTTTTCTACTATTGAAGTCGAAATATACCGGCTTGCACGAATCAACCTTGAGCTTGGTTCTGCGGCATCCCTCGCGCTACTGGCAGGAATTTTAACTGCGCTTTTCACCTGGATATATATCAGGCTGCAAAAAGCTGCCGGAGCGGAACCTGCCGATGATATTCAAGCTAAACCTGTGAGGTTTGGAAAACTTTCTGTGCCGGCCCGACTACTGATTGGGGTGTACCTGACAGTAATAATAGTTCTCATTATCGGCCCGCTGGCAGCCGTGGCAGCAAGATCATTTCAGGACAGAAGCGGTTGGTCCGGCAGCCTTGTATTCTCATTTAAACATTATGCCGAGATTTTCCGTAACGGCAGCATACTTCGTGCCGTGCGTAATTCAATTCTAATCGCGTCGGCTGCTGTTTTAATAACACTGCCCGCCGGATTTTCTGCGGCAATGGTTATCGTCCGGGGCAGGCTGAAATTCCCGAACGCTGCCGAAACCATTTTCATGCTGCCGATGGGCGTATCTGCAGTGGTTATCGGGCTGGGTTATTACAGCCTGCTCACAGTTCTGCCCCCCTCGTTCCAGGCCGGCGGAATCCTGATTGTTTTCGCGCATTCCGTGATCGCGCTGCCGTTCGCTGTACGCTCGCTTTCAACCGGATTAAGAGCTGTTCGCGAATCATTGCTTCACGCTTCGGCAACACTCGGTGCAGGATTCTTCAGGACATTAAGAAAAATTGAACTGCCTCTTTTAAAAAACAGCCTCATCAGCGCCGCCGCCTTCGTATTCTGTATTTCTGCAGGAGAAATAAACGCAGCACTTATTCTGACGGACGGCGGCACACCGACAATTCCAATCATGATCTACAGACTGATTTCATCGTACCAGTTTTTCGGAGCGTGCGCGCTTGGAACAGTTCTGATGATTATCTGCGGATCGGCATTCTATCTTATAGATCGTTACGGCGGAGATGATATATTTTGAGCGTAAAAATAAATTCGTTGAAATTCAGTTACGAAGGTTTCTCACTTGAAGCGGATCTTGAAATACCCGCCGGAGAATTTCTTTCCATCCTCGGCCCTTCCGGCTCGGGAAAAACTACGCTGCTGAGGCTGATTGCCGGATTTCAGCTGCCGGCCTCCGGAGAGATAATACTTGAAGGCAGCAATATTACAGCAATTCCGACATCGAGACGCAACATCGGGATGGTCTTTCAGGATTATGCCCTCTTTCCCCATATGGATGTATTTCACAACATCGCGTACGGCCTGCAGTCGTCAAAGGCAAAGGCAAAAACAAAGGCGGACAGGGACAGCATACGGGCCCGGGTTTCAGAGCTGCTTGAACTGGTTGAACTTTCCGGGTATGAAAAAAGGCGTATCGGAGAGCTGTCAGGAGGAGAAAAGCAGCGTGTTGCGCTTGCAAGGGCGCTTGCGCCGGAACCAAAGCTTCTGCTTTTCGACGAACCGCTGAGTGCACTTGATGTCAAACTTCGAAAAGGTCTTCGGCGCGAGATAAAACGGATACAGACGAAGGTCGGTTTTACGGCGGTTTATGTAACTCACGATCAGGAAGAAGCGATGTCAATTTCCGACAGAATTGCGGTTATGAACGGCGGACGAATAGTTCAGACAGGCAGCCCTGAAGAGCTTTATTACCATCCCGCAGATTACTTCACAGCCGATTTTATCGGAACAATGAACAGAATAAATTGCGAAGGCGGAATCATGTTCAGACCTGAATCCTGCAGGTTGGCTGTTGAGAATGAAATGGTTACAGAAAAAGATGAACGCCTGGTTTTGAGCGCAGCGGTAATATCTGCGGAATTCGCGGGAGGCTTCTACATCTGCGAGGCCGAAACAGAAAATGACGAAATGATAACCTTTCACTCAGGCAGAAAACCTGAAACGGGCAGCCGTGTTCAGATTCTTGTCGACCGTGCAGCAATAACAAGCTGCTGTTAATGGATTGTTTCTAAACGGCTGATGCTAATCGGCCCTTATCGACCGGGCTTCCTTTTCTGCAGCCTCCCTGCTGTCGTAAACGGCAAGGTATGCGCCGAAGACCCAGCCGTGCAGGCCGTCATAATTTATCTGGTACCAGTAATCCTCATCATCATCTACAAACACTTTCGAAGGAGAACGGGAAATAATCTCGATGACATAACCCTTCCACAGGGTTGTAACCAGCGGAGCTTCGGATTCAGGTCTCTCACGCAGTCGCAGGTAGGAAGCTTCTATAACAGCCCAGCTTTCTGATTCGGATATCAGGGGAGCCGGCGGCAGCTCAATATCACCCAGAGGCTCTTCCTGTTTTTCGCAGCCCGTCAGGCAGGGTAAAATCAATACTACAACTAAAATATTTGCGAAAAATAATATTTTCCTCATCTAACTTGAAATCCCTTCAACAAAGTGTAATCTTATATTAGATGAAATTCCGATTAATTACACTAGCATTTATACTTTTAATCGGCGCCAACAGCTACGCTGAGAATATCTCGGCAGACGGGGGATTGTCTCTGTCGCCGCAAATTCAGTTAACTGCTTTTTATGATCGCGGCGTGAAGTTCCAGCCCGGCCTGACCGCATCAGCTTTTTTTGATGTTAACTTCAGCAGCTGCTTCAGCACAGGCCTGTCTGCGGCTTTCCTGTATGACTTTTCGTCAGATCTTGACGGCGGCTGGAGTTACCCGGGCTTTTCGGGACTCGAAACCAGCATAGTATTCAGGGTCAACATGCCTTTCAATGACTCTATCGGTATGGGAGTGGACGGAACTGCCGGCTGGTACAGGTACAGCCTTACCCCGAATCTTTTTTTCCTGCCTTCTGCGGCTGTTTACCCTTCATTACTGGTGGCCGATACAAAGCTTGTCAGATTTTATACCGAAATCCCCGTAAGATACTATTTTCATCTTCAGGCTGATTTCTTTGCCTCGGCAGGCATCAGAATAAGGGCGGTATTCAAATGAATCGGATTACCAGACTTGTTTTAATTGCTGCTTCCGCCGCGCTGCTTTTTTCTTCATGCGCCGAGCCCCGAATCCCTCAGGGCTGGGCACTGGTTTACGGAATAGAAACCTATCCGCTGTATACCGACCTGAATTATACAGTAGATGACGCTGAATCCATAGCCGCGCTGCTCGAAGCGGACGGCTGGAATGTGACACTCAGGACCAATTCTACAGCCGATACGGTAACTCTTCAGAGCGATATAGATCAGCTTAAGCAGGAAATGACGCAAGACGACCGCTTCCTGTTTTATTTTTCAGGCCACGGTACGTACATAAGTTCAGTTAACACCGAACCGGTGACGGCAGCCGACAGCTACGATGAAGCCCTTGTTTTCTATGATGCCACTCTAACCGACGATGAAATTGCAGGATTTTTTGATGACATACCCTCAGTCAATAAATCAGTCATTGCCGACGCCTGTTATTCAGGCGGGTTGATCGGCGACGGATTTACGCTCAGTACAATTCCGGCTGATTATTTTCAGGGTTCCGTTACAGCTGATTTCGTACCCTCAGCAGCTGTCAGCCTTTATTTCGGTTACAGCCCCGCGTCGAATGACCTTGTCCAGCCGGAATATTTCGTTCTTTCCGCATCTGGAGAATTGGAACTTTCTTATGAAGATCCGTATCTCGGTCATGGCGTATTCACATACTTTCTGCTTCAGGCTCCGGAAAAAGCCGACTACAATTTGGACGGCTATATCACCATGTCGGAAGCCTGGCAGTATACCGCAGCAAGTATAGATTCATTCTGGAACAGCTCCGTCTACATCTCAAAAGATGAAGAGTATCTGCCCGATACAGGCATTGCCGCTGTTGACCCCGTTCTGTTTAAAGCCTATTAACCCAATTTTAACAGGAAATTTACACTGCTGTTAAATTGAACGTTTATATATTATAATTAAATGCTGAAGAGGGCGTTTAAACAGGGATGAAAAAATTTTTCAGCGGGTTCCTGAACCTTGACACACGTTTATTTGTGAGAATTTACAGGCTTTCGGGTAAAAGGTTCTCGGATCACATTTTTTACGGAATCTCCAGGCTGGGCGACGGCTGGATATATGCAGTTATACTCGGTTTATTTTTCATTGTAGCCCCTCAATCAGCTCTCTCTCTCATTCCGGCTGCTGCTTTCGCATTCGCGATCGAATCCGTTATTTACCTGATAATCAAAAAGAATGTTAAAAGGATACGACCCTTTAAAAAAATGGAAGATATTACATCGCTGATCATTCCGCCCGACGAGTTCAGTTTCCCTTCTGGCCATACCGCGGCGGCGACAGTTTTTACTGTTTTGTTTGGTACGGTTTGCCCAGTTGCCATTCCGTTTTTGGTACTATATACCACGGCTGTCGGTTTTTCACGGGTATATAACGGTGTTCATTATCCCGGTGACGTATTCGCCGGAGCGGCACTCGGCGGGATCGCCGCCAAAATCGGTTTATTCTTTTTTTACTGAAAATTCAGCCGGTACAGAACCTGCAGCCCCTTCAGGGTATGCAGATCATCATAAAGGTCTATCCTTCCGCAGATATCCTTGAATATATGTGCTGTTCCGCCGGTAGCAATTACGAATGAATTCGTTCCCTGTTCCCGATCGATTTCATTAATAATGTTTTCAACAAGCCCGGTATATCCGTAGATCATTCCCGACTGTATACAGCCGATTGTGTCGGTCCCGACAACCTTCTGAGGGGCCCTGAGCTCAATCGAGGGCAGCTGCGCCGTATCTGCAACCAGCGAACCAAGTGACGATACCACACCGGGCGCTATTACGATGCCCGACAGCAGCCCGCTCGCCCTTACGACTGTAAAACTTAGTGCCGAGCCGAAATCAACGACCACAGCATCGCGCCTGTATAGATTATAGGCTGCCGCTGCATTAGCAAGAAGGTCAGCACCAAGCTCAACAGGTCTTTCTATCGGGTAGCTGATCCCGGTATTCATTCTGTAGTCGATAAAAACAGGTTCGTGACCGAATTTTTCAGCAAGGGCTTCACGGAACACACCCGTAAGAGCCGGTACAACGGATGCACAGACAACATTATCAATTTCGGAGGATTTCAGTTTATGCTCTTTGAGCATTGAGTGAAGGATTACTATGTATTCGTCCGATGAACGCAGCGGTTTAGTCTGAATCAGCCATCGCGCTTTGCATTCATCACCATGGAATACCCCGAACCTGACATTCGAATTACCGATATTTACTGCCAGAAGCATCCTACTCCCCCATTTCCTTCAGTTTCTGGATTTCGTCCCTGACGAATGCGGCCTTCTCGAATTCAAGGTCTTTCGCAAGTTCAAGCATCTCTTTCTCGAGCGCCTTAATAAGGGCCTTGCGTTCGCGCGGAATAACAGCATTGTAGCTGTCTTTTATTATATCGACATTGAGCTTTTCAAGGCTCCGCTTTTCTTCTTTCTTTCTTACAAGCAGGTCCTGGACCGCTTTTTTGATTGTCTGAGGGGTTATTCCGTGTTCCTCGTTATATTTCTGCTGGATTTCTCTTCTACGCGCGGTCTCTTTTATTGCCTCGCGCATTGCGTCCGATTCCCTGTCTGCATACATTATAACAAAGCCTTCGGCATTCCTCGCGGCGCGGCCGATTGTCTGCATCAGAGAAGTGGCAGATCTCAGAAACCCTATCTTATCGGCATCAAGAATTGCAATAAGCGATACCTCGGGCAGATCAAGCCCTTCACGAAGAAGATTTATGCCGATTATCACGTCTATTTTTCCGATTCGAAGCTCTTTCAGGATCTCGACCCGCTCAATGGTCTCGATTTCTGAATGCAGGTATCTCACCTTTATACCGAGATTCGAAAGATAATCAGTCAGGTCTTCCGACATCTTCTTCGTCAGTGTAGTAACAAGCACACGTTCGTTCTTCTCGACCCGCTTTTTAATCTCCGAATACAGGTCTTCAATCTGCCCCTTAGTGGGGCGCACTGTAATTTCGGGATCGAGCAGCCCGGTGGGTCTTATCAGCTGCTCGGCAACTGTCTGCGACAGCTCAAGTTCTTTTTTGCCGGGAGTAGCCGAAACATAAACTACCTTGCGTGCAATTGATTCAAACTCGTCAAGAATAAGCGGCCTGTTGTCCAGCGCTGACGGCAGCCTGAACCCGAAATCTACAAGGTTCCGTTTACGGGACCTGTCGCCTTCGTACATTCCGCCAATCTGGGGCAGCGTTACATGAGACTCGTCAATAAAAGTGAGAAAATCATTAGGGAAGTAATCCAGCAGGACGGCAGGGCGTTCTCCCTGCCTGCGGTTGCTCAACGGCCGGGAATAGTTTTCAATACCGGAGCAGTAGCCGAGCTCTTCCATCATTTCAATGTCGTACTCGGTCCGGCTCTTAAGACGCTGGGCTTCAACCAGCTTGTTCTGCGCCGTCAGCTCTTCGAGCCTCTCTGCGAGTTCGTCCTTAATCGAACCGACGGCAAGCTTAAGCTGGTCCTCCGGCATTACAAAGTGTTTGGCCGGGTATATTGTGCAGCGCTTCATTTCTTCAAGAATCTCGCCCGTTACCGAATGCAACCGTGATATACGCGCTATTTCGTCCCATTCAAGCTCTATACGGTAAATCGTTTTCATATAAGCGGGGTAAATCTCGATGACGTCGCCCCGAATCCGGAAACAACCGCGCTTAATTACATCGTTATTACGCTCATACTGCAGCGAAACAAGCTGACGGGCGATATCGTCAAGCCCCGTGCGGCTTCCGACGGTGATCGGAACCCTCATGTCCTTGAATGATTTCGGGTTGCCCAGGCCGTATATACAGGAAACTGTCGCAACGACAATAACATCATCACGTTCAATAAGCGACGAAGTCGTCGACAGCCTCATCCTGTCTATTTCCTGGTTTATATCGGCATCTTTTTCAATGTACAAATCCTTGGAAGGAACGTAGGCTTCCGGCTGGTAGTAATCGTAGTATGAAACAAAATACTCGACAGCGTTGTCCGGAAAGAAATCCTGAAATTCCTTGTACAGCTGCGCGGCGAGGGTTTTGTTATGACTCAGAACGAGCGTAGGCTTCTGCACCCGCTCGATAATCTTTGCCATCGTATAGGTCTTGCCGGAACCGGTCACTCCCTTAAGCGTAAGAGTATTCTGCCCGTCAAGCAGCCCGGAAGACAGCTTTTCAATCGCCTGAGCCTGGTCGCCGGCAGGTTCAAAATCGGATTTTACCTTAAAAATATGCATTGGACTCTCCGAATCAGCCTAATCCCAGCCGAGGCCTTCAGAGCGCTCTGAAAGCACGATATCAAATGTTTTGGTCTGCCGTTTCCGCAATACTGTTACACTGATTGTTTCTCCGGGTTTATTGTCTTCCAGCGCAGTGAACATGTCGGCAAGCGTTTCGGTTTTGTAGCCGTCAATTTCGATAATTATGTCGCCGCCGAGGTATATTGTATCGCGGCCGTAGCGGACCGGCCGGCTGGTATCTCCGCCCTTAAGCCCGGCCTTTTCCGCGTTGCTGTTCTTGGCGATTTCTGAGACAAGGAGTCCCCGATCTACCGGAAGGTTTGCATAGCGGACTATATTGCGGTCAAGCTGAATGGGTTTGATATTAATCCAGCCGCGCTTGACTTCGCCGTAGGTAATCAGCTCGGGAACAACCCTTTCGGCGGTATCGACGGGTACGGAAAATCCTATACCGACGGACCCTCCGGACGGGCTGTAGATCATCGTATTGATGCCTATCATTCTTCCGCTTGAGTCAATAAGCGGGCCGCCGGAATTCCCCGGATTAATCGACGCGTCGGTCTGAATCATCCCCTGAATAACCAGCCCGTTGCTGGTTTTTACCGGCCGGCCGAGACCGGAAACAATTCCTACAGTCAGCGTCCGGTCGTAACCGTAGGGGTTGCCGATGGCAAGGACTTTCTGGCCAACCCGCAGATCACTCGAGGTCCCGAACTGGATTGTTGTGAGGGGACGGTCTTCAGGGTCGAATTTAATTATCGCAAGGTCGTTCTCCCTGTCGCGCCCGACTACTTCACCCTCAGCGGTAGTTCCGTCATAGAGTGTTATATAAACCTTGTACGCGTCTTCAACCACGTGGTAGTTTGTAAGCACATAACCGCGTTTGTCGATTATTGAGCCAGAGCCTGTTCCGCCTTCCATCGGTACCGGTTCAAGAAAAAAATTTATTCCCATAGTCTCGGTCGATATGTTTACAACCGCTTCATTCAGGGTCTCATAGATTTTAATAGTATTTTTTTCCTCTTCTGAAAATCGTTCGAAGTCGGAAATCTGGATCACATTCATGTCGGCAGCTGTTCCCTGCTGTATCTGGAATGCCGGGGGCTGCGCTTTCACCTCTGTGACGATTTTCTCGCCGGCAGAAGACGGAAACTTCAGAATTCCGAAACCCAACACAAGAAAAAAAGCAAGTAAAACGGCAGAAACAGCAATGATGATTACCTGGCCGCGGCTGTATAGTTTCATTATTCGCCTCCAGTTTTAATATAAACTGAAAGCATCTAAAATTCTACAAACTTAACGGGGAATTACAGTATTCTGCACCGCTAAACCTTGCTCCAGTAAAAATCCTGTTCTCCGTAGCGTCTGTGCTGAATAGCTTCGAAAACATCCTCTTTCCTTATATGATCACTTTTTCCATTTGCGGCTGACCTGAGGTCTGCTATTGTTCTTGCTGTTTTCAAAACCGAAACGCACGCCCTTGAAGAAATCCTGAGCTTCGTAACTGCGGCGGTATATGCTTCCTCCGCTCCGGCAGCCATTTCGCAGTATGTTTTAAGTTTTCCCTGGGGAATCCTTGAATTATGTCTGAAGTTTTCACCGCGGAATCTTTCTGCCTGAAGCTTCGCAGCAGCGGCAACCTTATCCTTCAAAACCATGCTGCTCTCGGCATCATCCCGCCTGAACACATCAACCGTCTCAGGCTTGACCGGAATTCTTATGTCGATCCGGTCGAGCAGCGCACCGCCGAGTTTTTTCCAGTAAGACATTATTTCCTTCCTGCTGCAGATGCATACGGCTTCCTTTCTGCCGAGGTTTCCGCAAGGACATGGGTTGGCAGCAAGCAGCAGCTGAAAATCGGCAGGATAAATACAGCTCTTGCCGGCACGGGCTATGTCGATTCGTCTTTCTTCCACCGGTTCGCGAAGCGACTGCAGTATATTTTTACTGAACTCAGGGGTTTCATCAAGAAACAAAACGCCGTTATGCGCGAGCGACACCTCACCTGGACGTACTGCCTTTCCGCCGCCGATTATTCCTTCTTCAGAAGCGGAATGATGCGGTTCCCGAAACGGCGGCCGGCGAATGAGCCCCTCGCCCTCAGGCAGCATGCCGGCTGCTGAATATATTCTTGTTGTCTCGATAGATTCAGCGCGGCTCAAAGCCGGAAGAATTCCGGATAACGCCCTGCAGCAGATTGTTTTTCCGCCGCCCGGAGGCCCGAACAGAAGAGCGTTATGTCTTCCTGCTGCCGCAACCACAAGCGCCCTCTTTACAAAATGCAGGCCCCTGATATCAGCGAAATCGATATCGGGTTCGTACAGGGAATGTTCTTCGTTTTCAAGGGTGGTAACCGCGGCAGCTGCCGGCATTATTGCATCAGTGTTCCCGTGCACGATCGAGGCAAGAATCACAGGCAGATTCTGAATATTTGAGATACCGTAAACCCGGCCACGGCCGAGGGATTCCGCCTCTGCCCTGTTTTTTTCGGGAACGATAATCATTTCGATGGAAGCTTCGGCAGCTGCGGAAACGGCCGACAGAACCCCTGACACCGGACGTATTTCACCCGACAGCATCAGTTCACCTACGATCATCACACTGCCTTCAGGAACAGTTTCGACCGCACCGCTGCTGTGAAGCACTGCTGCAGCTATTGCAAGATCGAATGAGGCGCCTTCCTTGCGTATGCCGGCAGGTGCAAGGTTAATCAGAATTCTTCCTTTGGGCACTTCGAACCCGCTGTTTCGAAGCGCGGCACGCAGCCTTTCCCTTGATTCAAGAACGGCGCTGTCGGGAAGCCCGATTATATCCATTCCGGGTATGCCGCGCCTGATATCAACCTCGACCCTGACAAGCTGACCGTCGAAGCTGTTTGAGGTGAAACTTGTAATTGTCATCGCCGTCTCCGCAGTTCCTTAACCGGAATTATTGACGGCGATTCATTTTTTATACTATTTTTTTCAGAAGGCTATGGTTTATGGCTTATTTGAGCCTGGCCATCTCGGCACCGACCATGGAATCACATTCCTCATTCAGAGGATTGCCTGCATGCCCTTTAACCCACTTCCAGTTAACATTTAGTGCATCAGTCAGGGATTTAAGTTCGACCCAGTATTCCTTGTTTTTCACAGGCTGCTTCGAGGCGGTTTTCCAGCCGTTTTTTACCCAGTTATTAATCCAGTTCGTTATTCCGTTTTTTACGTACTGGGAATCAGTATGTACGGTTACGGGCATGGACGACCACTGCGGACTGGATTTTATATCCTCGAGCGCATTAATAACTGCGGTTAGTTCCATTTTATTGTTGGTTGTATCCGGGTCCCCCCCGGATTTTTTAATCTGCACATCATCTGCGGAAATCACAAAAGCCCAGCCCCCGGGACCGGGATTTCCGGAGCATCCGCCGTCGGTATAAATCTCAATCATTGGATTAAACTACCCTATGGGTTTTTTATTTTCAAGTGCGTTCTTTCATTTTTAAAATACATCCCTTATAATTTATATATGGTTTTTTCCCGCAGGCGGAGCATCTCGCTGTTTATTATTTTTATTATCCTGAACACTACAATTCTTGTGTCGTTCTTTATCAGCATTTACAGCAACTACGTACAAACAAGAAATGATGAGCTTGAGCGGGATTCATATCTGCTTGGCGAATGGATCAAAGACTCATTTGATTCCTCCGCATACATTCTTAAAAATATAATACAACTTGTTCCTGTGGGGGATCTCGAGTATCCGCCGAGTGATAACGCAAAGTATTCGGCCTATAAAGAACAGATCAGCGAAACTATAGGCTCTTTTCCGTACGCGTCATTCTACGGCGTCATTGACAACAACGGAATCCTTGCTTATTCAAATTCTGTCGACGGCTACAGCCTGGTTGACAAGCTGTTTTTTATAGAAATGAAAAATAATCCTGCCAAAGAAGCGGTACTCAGCAATATCTTCAAATCACCGGAAGGGTACCTTTATATCGTTCACGGTGTAAACTATGATCCCGACAATACAGAGTTTAAGGCAATGGCTGTGATGGGTGTATCACTCAGCTTTTTTGACAGCTGGATCAGTAAGCTTGATTATAAAGGCTCGGGAAAGATTCTGATTGTTGATGAAAACGGTACGATACTTGCCCATAATTCATCAGCAGACGAGAACAGCGGTGACACCGTTCATTTGGAATGTCTCAGAGATATGCAAATCCTCAAAACAGATTTTGAAGTTGTAACCGGAATTAATTCGGCAGAAAAACAGAGAAGAGTCACCGCCGTCAGGAAAATAAGCGGTATGCCCTTCTTTATTATAATAGACGAACAATCAGGGCTGTTTTCCTACATGTTTTTTCCGGTATTTCTGCTGATTATCGGCTTTGCATTCTCAACTATTCTTGCTTATGAACTTTTGAAAGCGCATTTCAGGCAGCGTACGCTCAACAGCACCCTTAAAAATATGACTATTGAACTGCAGACAATTTTTGATCACAGCATGGTCGGAATTATTCTTCTGGATAGCGATCTTAAAATAGTAAGGGCCAATACACGATTTGCCGAGATAGCGGGTTATAACAGCATTGATGAAGCAATCGGTCACAGTATTTCTGAAACTCATATATCATTCGAAAGCTACAAAAGATTCGCATCCTATTACCGCCGTGAATTGAACAAACGCGGCATCGTTGAAATTGAATCCGAGTTCAAAAAAATTGACGGTACCTCTGTGTGGTGCAGGGTTTTCGGAAAAACAATTGACAACAAATTGCCGCCTGACCTGGCGAAGGGAATAATATGGATTGTTGATGATATTACAGTAAGAAGACAGGCAAAACAGAAACTGCTTGAAATGGCGACAATGGACGAACAGACCGGACTGAACAACCGAAGACATTTCATGGAACTCGGTGATCGTGAACTCGCTATTTTTGAACGTCATCACAGACCCGTTTCCGTTTTGCTTATGGACCTCGATCACTTTAAAAATATAAATGATTCCTTCAGCCACAGTGCCGGAGATCTGGTGATCGCCCATTTTGCTTCTGTCTGCCTTCAGAATATCAGGACCGGTGATATATCAGGAAGAATTGGAGGAGAGGAATTTGCGATAATTTTGCCTGATACCGGGATAGAATCAGCTTTGGAAGTCGCCGAGAGGATACGAACCACAACCGAAAAATCCGTTCTGTATTATAAAAATAATGAATTAAAATACACTGTCAGCATCGGAATAGCCGCAGTTGAAAAAAATATGCCCCTCAGAAAACTGCTGCATAATGCAGATACAGCAATGTATGATTCAAAAAATTCCGGTCGAAACAGAGTTACTGTATATTCAGCTGACAAAAATACCGAATAAGCTTATAATATGGGGGCAAAAAACGGCAGAACTTTAAGAATTACGGTTTTTAGGGCTCCCCGTTTTAAATCCGGGGAGGGGAAATGGCTGAACAGCTCATTTTAAAAAACCTTGACTTCATTAAAGTGCTACCTGGCTGGGCACAGGAACTGTCATATAAATATTGTTCCGAAACAGCTAACCTTTACCTTATCCACGGGAATATAAGGGATTTTTTACCCAATAAAATGTATGAAGGCGAATTCGTTTTTGTACGCATTCAGGAATTCATATCCGAAGTACTGTTCGGCAACAAGGATATTATCGTTTTTTATGACAGATCATCCGGAATCAACTTCTGTGACCGTGAGATGCAGAATGAATACCTGTCATCGATGATGAAAACCTTCCCCGATAAAACAGAAAAGGATCTGATGTCTCCGGCACCTTCGGAAGCATTCAGAAACCTTGAACAGTATTTCATGATGAATATATCCAAAAAACTCAGGATAGTGCTGATCATCGATTTTGCCGAAACGATTGTACCGAACGGTCCTATATCCGAATTATCCGAAGAGGACCGCTACTGCCTCGTCACACTTAACCGCTGGGCTCATGACCCTATTTTCACCCAGGGTGATATCTCGATCATGCTGCTTTCAGAAAATATTTCGGATATCAACAGCAGACTCGTACGGTCTCCGAACACCGTAAAACTCAGCATTCCGCTGCCCGACAGAAAGGTTCGTAAGGCGTTTCTTGATTTTACCGCACGCAAGGATTATCTGCTGCTTGAAAGCAGGCTCAACAACGAACGTGTGGCGTCGATTACAAGCGGCCTGAATCTTATGAATCTGCACCAGATGGCTGCAGAGTCTTTTCAGGAAGACCGTACCATAACCACTGAATACCTCAGGGATAAAAAAAAGGAAATAATCGAAAATGAGGCCGCGGGGCTGCTGGAATTTATTGAAACCGAATATGATCTTTCAATGGTTGCCGGACATGAGTTCGTAAAGACCAGGCTTAAAAACGCCGCAAAGGCAGTTAAAAAAGGCCAGCTTGAAGTTCTTCCGATGGGTTACCTGATCTCAGGTCCCGTCGGCACAGGAAAAACCTTCTTGGTTACCGCCTTTGCCGGAGAAGTCGGCATTCCGATAGTAAAATTCAGGGCCGGATGGGCAGGCGCTTCCGAGGCGAACTTTGACAAGGTCATGAATATTATAAAAGCTATGTCGCCTGTAGGCGTTCTTATCGACGAAGCGGATACACTGCTCGGCTACGGCAGCAAGAACAACCGCAGCCAGAACGGAAGTCTTTTTTCACGTATTGCCGATTTCATGGGTAATACAGCATACCGCGGGCGAATCATATGGTTTATAGCGACAAACAGACCCGATCTGATTCCAATCGACCTTAAACGCCAGGGCCGTGCTGAAGAACATCTTGCACTTTTCTTTCCCCAGTCGTCTGCAGAGATTGAAGAACTGTATAATATTCTGCTCCATAAACTCAAACTTAAGACCACAGGGTTTACGGTCTCCGGCATTCTGAAAAGATACAAGCTAAATCTTTCCGGCGCCGACCTTGAAGCTATCCTGATACGTGCCCGTTTCAATGCCGCACTGAATAATCGAGTCGTTATCAGTGAAGAAGACATTGTAAAAACTGCAGCGGAATTTCTTCCGCCGACCTATCCCCATGAGATAGATCTTCAGAATTACGCTGCCCTGCTCGAATGCACCAGCCGTGAAATGATTCCGGCGCAATTCCGCGACATAGACAAGAACCAGATTGTCGGCGAAATAAAACAACTCAAAATTCTATTGGGAGAGATCAGAAATGAAGATTGACGGAAAAACCTACGGAACAACCAAATCCGGCGAACGTGCGGATCTTGTGAAGATTACCAACAGCAAAGGAGTTTCCATATCTGTAACAAGCTACGGTGCTACTCTCGTCTCTGTCAAAACACCCGATAAAAACGGCAAATCTGCTGAAATAACGCTCGGCAAGGCTGATCTTGCTGCGTATGAAGAAGGCCACCCCTATTTCGGCAGCACGGTCGGAAGAGTCTGCAACAGAATTGCCGGCGCTGAGTTCAGCCTTGACGGGACAACCTATAAACTTAACAAAAACAACGGGCCGAACTGTCTTCACGGCGGTCCCGGGGGTTTTGACAAGCAGATCTGGGATGTTTTTCCGTTCAAGGAAGACAACAAAGCCGGTGTCCGCTTAACTTACGTCAGTGACGACGGCGAGGAAGGTTTTCCTGGACGCCTTGAAGTATCTGCTGTATACACGCTTACCGAGGATAATGAACTGTATTTTGATTATGAAGCCGTATCAGATAAAGCAACGCCGATAAACCTTACCAACCATGTGTACTGGAATCTGGCAGGAACCGAAGACTGTACTGTGCTTGATCACGAACTGAAGATGAACTGCCGTTATTATATACCGGTCAATGATGTTCAAATTCCAACCGGTGAAGTTGCTTCAGTTGACGGAACACCCTTTGATTTCCGTAAAACGAAAAAAATCGGGCTCGATATTGAAGCTGCCGGCGGATTTGATCATTCATGGGTAACGTCGGCATGGGACCGTAACATCAGCGGTATCGGCAGCGCTGATGCTGTTGAAGCCCTGCCGGACGCCGGGCCGTTCGCCGTACTCTCGGAACCGTCTTCAGGAAGAGTGCTCGAATTTTTCACTACACAGCCCGCAGTTCAGTTTTATACCGGCAACTTTATTGAAAACGAAAAAGGCAGATCCCGTGTCTATTCAAAAAACTACGGGATGTGTCTTGAAACTCAGAATTTCCCCGATGCTCCGAATCAGATGAATTTTCCTTCATGTATTTTGAGACCCGGTGAAAAATATATACAAAGCACAATGATCAAATTTTCGTGGTGATCACCGGCTTCTTAGCTGCAGACGCCTCTTGACATTGTACAAATAAAGACTATAATGGACTTCATAAGACATTGTTAGTCTTGATTGGGAGTCCTATGGATAACAAAGTATTATCAGGTAATCTGATGACACTTTCAGAAATAGCCAACTATCTGAAAGTTGCGGAAAAGACAGTTTTAAGAATGATTCAGAAAGACGAGATTCCCTGCGTCAAAATTGCCAGCCAGTGGCGATTTGACAAAGGTCTGATCGACAAGTGGATCATCGACAAAATGCACCGAACCGACACTGATGAACTTACCAGGCTTATGCAGAAGGATGCGGACAGTGTGCCTATTTCAAGGCTTACTTCTGAAGATTTTATCGTAACCGATCTGGAACCCGGAGATCCAGAGTCAGTCCTCAGGGAACTGTCTCTTCCGCTGGTTACTGCCGGACTTGTTCATGATCATGAGCAGTTCGTCAGCAAACTCCTGTCCAGAGAAAACATGATAAGTACTTCGATCGGCGAGGGTTATGCCATGCCCCACATCAGGAATCCCCAGGAAAATACGTCCAGCAGGCCGGTTGTTGTTATCGGAATCTGCCGTGAGGGTATAGAATTCGATGCTATTGACGATCAACCGGTAAAAGTATTTTTTCTTATATATACAAACAACGAGATTGCACATTTGCGCATAATCTCTAAAATCAATAATTTTTTAAGAAACAATGTCAAAATTAACGACTTTT
>QKCC01000241.1 GCA_003245835.1 Spirochaetales bacterium
GCTGTAATTTCCAAGCGGGCTTTCAGGCAGACTCAAATCAGCACCGCCGCCTGCCCTTATATTCATTATACGCGCTTCGGGCGTCAGGAACTCCATCAAGCCCGGGGAACCGCGCTCTGATGCGAAGCCGCTTGCAGCAATAAGAAGTTCCGGCCCGCCGTCATCGGCCCGCCTCAGGCTTCCCGAAAGGTCGGCCGCCCATCCGTCGTTATTCAGCCTTGTCTGATCGCTGTCCGACAGCAGGTAGCCGTAATCGCCTCCGGTATACAGGCCTCCGCCCGACAAGCCTCCGGTAAAGCCGGACTCAGAGCCGAGCGGCCCGCTGAACCTGCCGCGAAGCTGATGGGTGTTGAACGAGGCAAAGCCGTATTCAAGTTCACCCTCAGCACCGGCGGACTGCCCGTCTGCAGGTGCGTCCGACGTGATGATATTGATAACCCCGCTGACAGCGCCCTCTCCGTAGAGGGCTGCTGCTGCACCCCGGATTACCTCGATCCGTTCAATGTTTGAGACCGGCATACCGCTTAAATCAGCGCTTCCGCTCCAGAGCGAATCGGCAGCCTTTCCGTTGACCAGAACGAGGACATGGTCCGATTCGCCGCCGCGGATACTGATCTTCATAGGTTCAAGGATTCCACCCTGCTTTGATACGACAACTCCCGGGGAACGCTCGACTACATCGGCAACAGTCCTTGCCCCGGAGGCTTCAATATCAGCCCTGTCGAAAACCGTGACCTGCCCCGGAGATGTTACAGGCTCCTCTGCAATTTCGGAATCCTCAATTACGACATCCTCGGTTTCTATCACAATTACTTCTGAGGCCGTTTCAGTTCCGGGTTCCGGCAGCGCCGCTTCAGCCTCCTGATCCCCGGTAAAATCAAAAACCTGCTGGGCAGGAATTAATGCTGGAGATAATATCGTGAATGTTATAAATAGAATCCTACGGAGCAGCTTCAACATTTATCCCCATTGCCGACATCAGCCTCGCGCCGGTCATCCATTCAGGGCTGTAATCCTGACCGTCAAGAACAGACGGATCATCAACCAGCTTCAGGTAACTCATTTTACCGCCGGCAGGCCATGCGTCACCGCTGTCCATGCTGACAAAATCCGCAAGGTCAAACCGGTCCCCGCCGAGGTATGGTGAAAGATCGGAATCCTGCGCGTCGAAATACTTTGATATGTAGACGGTGTTACCGGATGAATCGACAACAGTTTCATAAATCCCGGTAGACGGATCAAGTTCTTCAGCTTCGACATCCTTTCTGAAATTGGCCCAGGTATGGTTGTTCCCGTGAAGACCGGTAACGGCATCCCAGTCGTAACCGCCTGTAGACACCCCCGGGGTGGTGTTTTCGATATAGGCTTCGTTACTGTTTCTGTACCAGCTGACTCCGTCCGCTGATACATATATATGTCCGAGCTCGTTCCACGAACTGTCAGGAACACCGTTTAAGACATTGTGGTTTGAGAAGGTTATAAAATCATCCCCCGGCCCGTCGATAATGACCCAGGCAGGGTCAAATCTCCACACAGCTTCGCCCCCGGACCCCAGTACCGTCATGTCGGCATCGGGATTGCTGTATACAGCGGTCAGCCCCTCAGGCGGCCCGCAGGCGCCATTTTCTGTGCCTGCTATCGGGTAGCCCTCGGCATCATAATAGGCTGAAGAACTTGCAGCACGGGCGGAACCGACCTTTCCCGGGTTGAAAATTACATTTTCGGTCAGGTAGACATTATCAGGGTAACCCGAATCAGATGAAAGAACATCTGCCCATGGGCCTTCCGCCTCGTCCGAAATATCAGGGCTGTAGGGAGCCTCCGGATAAGGATCACTGCAGCCTGAAAAGAGTACAGCTATACCGATAAAGAGGATTAGGTTTAAGCGCAAATCTTTATTCATCGGCACGGCCCGTCATTTATTCTGTCTTTGTGTAACCGGAATACCAGGTAAAGTAGCCGTCAGCTTCAGTCATTCCGGCCAGGGCTTCATCAGCATCGGTAAAACGTGTCAGGCCGTAGCCCTCGGACAATGCAACTGTTGTGACGCCGTTTTCAGTTATAATGTTCTTCCAGCGGTATACAATGCATGTGCCTACGGGTGTCCAGTCGCTGTTGCTCTCTGTGAGTTCTACCAGGAAGTACCCATAGGTGTCGGCATCAGAAGTTTCATCAGCGTTCAGACCGGCATTATCATATTTAAGGATTTTCCCTGAATAGTTCAGGCTATTGTTATAGTAATTCTCGTAGGTTGTATCGGTAATGGTAACAGTAGTCCCGTAACCGTCATCCCAGGAACCGAGAAGTTCGATGTCCCACGGCATACCGATGTTGCATGCAGAGAATGACGCAGCCGCCAGTATTACTGAAGCGATCAGCAGGGCCTTTTTTATTTGCTTGTTCACAGTTGTTCTCCTTTGAATCAAGGAAGAGGTATCATCATGCCGTTGGTAGATTTAACAGGCTTATACCGACTCATTCCTCGAAGTCCATGTATAAAAAGATTAATACTTTGGTGTATCTGACTTACGGCATATCCGGATGCCGATTACAGTGGCGGGACCGCGGAGGACTTGCACCTCGCTTCCATCAAATGTATTAAGCTATAATCGCATTTTTACAATATATAAACAATAAATATTCAGCCTGATTTTTGTAATATCTTGTTCTATAAAACTAGTTGTTCCATTTCTTGAGGGCTGCTCTTACCGACCGCGACATTTCTTTTGTGAAGTCCGCATCAAACTTGCGCCGGTACTGGTAGCAGCCTATATTGCCTTCATCGTATTCGTGCGGCTTACCGTTATGCTGCCACGCTTCAAGCCTGTCCATAAGGTGCGTCAGCTCGGCGGCGTCAAACCTTTTGTAGGAATTCTCGAACCTGACGAACTTTTCTTCATACCTCGGCACCTGGCCCGAAAGCCCGTCGGTCTTCGGGTAGCCGAAACAGACCAGCGTTATCGGAAAAGTATACTCGGGCAGCCTGAACATCGCGCTGTGTGTTTCGTAATTTTCCATTATATCGCCGATGTAGCAGGCCCCGATTCCGAGCAACTCCGCTGCATTGACCATTGTCTGCGCGGCAATAAGAGCGTCGTTTATTGCCAGAAAAAGATCGCCTTCCTGCGGGCGGCGGAATGTCTTTCCGCCGGATTCTGCCCAGGCGTCTGCGCCGCATGCTTTATAAAAATCAAACATCCGCTGGTAATCGGCAACAAAAAGTACAACAAGCGGGGCCTTGGCAATAAAAGGCTGGTTGTCGCAGGTAACCGCAAGCTGATCTTTTATTTTCTGATCGCTTACTTCGATCATGGAGTAGAGCATCATGTTCCCGGCCGTCGGGGCACGCATTGCGCAGTCAAAGAGTACCTGCTTTTCCTGTTCTTCGATTTTACGCTCGGAATATGTGCGGACCGATCGCCGGTTCATTAGAATTTCCACAGTTTCGTTCTTCATTTTTCCTCTCTAATATTGTATTCCCTAACAGCCGGGCTCAGTCGAAAGACCAAGCCTGTCGTAGGCTTTCTTCCGCCTCTGCTGCTCGTCGCGGCGAAAACTGAGGTAGTCATTCCTCGTTACAATACCGACAAGCTTACCGTCCTGCAGTACCGGAAGGTGACCTACATTATGTTCGAACATCAAATCATCTATTTCGCGAATGGTGGTTTCCGGCCCGGCGGTTACAAGCTTGCGGGTCATGTAACCCTTTACCGGCGAATGCATCTGCCCTGCACGGCGCCCCTTTGAAATGTCCCTGAGCGTCAGAAATCCGACTACCCTTTCTTCAGCATCAACAACGGGCACTCCCGTGTGTGAGATCTCTTCAAGTTTGATCGATGCTTCAAGAAGGGTTGCGTTGTCACGGATGAAAATCACATCCTCAGTCATTATATCAGACGCAGTATATGCCGGAGCAAGAATACTGTCGAGATGTTCAATTATACTGGAATAAATATTCCTGCCGTCTTCGGTCTTTACAATAGCCGATGCAGCCTGGGCGTGTCCGCCGCCGCCGAATTCGGCCATTATCTCGTTCAGATTAATTACAGCCTTCCTGTTCCGCCCGACTATCAGCAGTTTCTTTCGCTTTTTGACGTAGAAGAACGCAAGGTAAACCTCGGCATCCTCGACCTCAAAGATCTTCTCGACTACTGCGTTGACCCCGCTGGATTCATCTTCAAGGTCCATATAGCTCGAAATCAGGTAATGCCCCTGAATTGTCCGGTATTCCAGCGAGTTCAGGACTTCATGAAACAGGCTTATCTGCAGCTTCTGCCGCAGCGGTTTCAGAAAATGGGAAACAAGCTTCAAGGAAGCCCCGGATTCTATCAGGAAGGACGCAACCTGAAAATCCTCGCACATGACATTCATATGTGTAAAATTCCCGGTGTCGGCAAAAATTCCGGCGAGCGCTATTGTTGCATCTTCGGGGCTAATGCTTATCCCGCGGTTTATAACTTCCATTCCAAGCTGGGTTGTGTTAGATCCGTACGGCTTCTCATGAACGACAGCCCCGGGAATATCTTTTTCATCGGCCGGATGATGGTCCCATACTTCGACCTTGTAGTCATCATTGGCTATATGCTCAATGTATTCAGTGATTCTGTTCTGGGTTCTTGTGTCGACAACGATTATATTGCTTACGTGCTGGCCCTCAAGGTCCTTGGCGTTCAGAAACGCAAGGTGGTTCTGGTACATATTCTGCAGATTCATCGCCACAGGATGAATGAGCCTGCTTTTAACCGGCTGGTAATCGGGAAAAAGGTATTTTGCGAGCACGATTGAACCTATGCAGTCAAGGTCCATATTACTGTGTCCGACTATAATTTTCATGCTGTTTCCTTAATGGTGCCTGTATTCATGAAGATCATTTTTGAGCTGCTTTCTTTTCATGTCGGCCTTCATTCCATACATTCCTGAATCCGCAGTATTAATCAGAACATCATAAGTCTCGCCGTCTTCCGGGCAGTGCGCAATTCCATAGCTGAAATAACACGAGACCTTGGTTCCGTCGAACTCGAGCGGCTCGTCAATGAAATGCTGCTGAATTTCGTTAAGCCTTTCTATAAACTGCGCCGACTGTGACGAAAAAAAGCAGATTGCAAACTCATCACCGCCGAGGCGGGCAAGGAGGTCCCTGCCCCTCATATGATCCTGAATCACACTGATAAAATTTATCAGGTATCGGTCGCCTGCAGAATGTCCCCAGACGTCATTCACAATCTTTAAATCATTCAGGTCCATCATCACAATACAGCATGATTCGTAGTGATGCCGGGTCCGCAGGAATTTGATGACCTGCTCTTCAAATGCTCCTCGGCTCACAACATCTGTAAGCTCGTCATGGCTTGCCTGGTGTTCAATCCGGTTATACAAAAGCTGGTTTTCGAGCGCTATCTGTATCTGCGTACGCAGATATTCAATCATGTTGAAATCTTCTTCTGTGAACACATGCTGCCTGCTGCTGTCGATTGTCATCATTCCGTAGAGTTCATTGTCAAGGAAGATAGGGGTCTGAAGCGATGAACCAATCTCATGACCCTCGACCTTGATAAGTTTTTCAGATCGTTTATACAGCTCGTCTATATTTTCTATTATGAGGGTCCGGTCTATCAGGTGGCCGAGCAGTAGCCAGGAGAACGATTCCTTAAGCGGAAGTCTGAAATCCGCCATCAGGTTCCATGAATACCCCCGTGCCGCAACCGGGATAAAAGTATCATCGACAAGTTCAAGAATTGTACAGTATTCGCCATGGGTAATGGTACTGTCTGCAACTTCGAGAACAAGGCCGAAGAAATTCTTCAGATCTTTGAGTTGAGCAAGCGACTGGTTCAGGTTCAGAAGAGAATCCTTCAGCCGCTCCATTCTGGCAATCCGGGCATCCTCATGGTACATACAGGAGGAATCGATAAGTTTGAACACCCATTTTTCGGAAGCCCCGTCCCTTCCTGAAAGAAGAATCAAGCTTAGATTACACTTGACTTCTTTCCCCGATGAGGTGAGAAGCATTACCTTGAGCTGCTTGTCTTCGGTCCTGACTACCTGGGAATTATCAAGATTGTTTTTGATTTTTTCTTTAATCGAAGATATGCGCGCTGCGG
>QKCC01000207.1 GCA_003245835.1 Spirochaetales bacterium
AGCTCAGCTTCTATCTCGTACAGGTTGTTTTCGCCGTGATCGAGCAGGTAGAGCCGCTGGGCCCCGCCCGACAGAAGCTGGCGCGAAAGTTCGCTTCCGATGCTTCCGCCGGCGCCCGTTATAAGCACACGTTTTCCGCGCAGGTACGTGAGGCTTTCCTTCAGTGAAATAACGGCGGAATCACGGCCAATCAGGTCCTCGGCTGAAATCTCGCGGGTCTGAATCAGGTGTGCGTCGCCGTCGATTATCTGTGATATTCCCGGCAGAAGCCGAATGGTCTTGAGTTCTGTTCCTTTAAGAATTGAATATATGCGTTTGAGGGTATCTCCGGGAGCCCCCGGGATTGCTATTATTGCTTCATCAGCCGGTTGAGCCGCCTGAATATGCTGCATATTGTTAATCGGTCCGAATACCGGGATCCCGTCAATTATTGAACCGATTTTCTTTTCGTCGTCATCGATAAAACCGATTACTGTACCGAAGATACCTTTTCTGCCGAGTTCGGATGCGATTTCCTGTCCGGCAAAACCGGCGCCGATAATGTAGATTCTGTTGCCTTTATTTTCCATTATTCTCTTCAGATGATTTTATAACATCAAAGGCCAGATCTACAAGCAGAGAATTATCATTAAGTGAAAGTCTTATCTTTGCGCGGCCTTTTCTGCGGTCAACACGCTCAATAATACCTTCGAGACCCGACATCGGTCCGGAAACCACCACGATTCGGTTGTCTTCATTGAAATAAACTTTGGATTTATCGGTTATTTCGCCGAACCGCATAAAATGAGCAAGGATCTCCAGGTCCTTTCCTGAAAGCGGCTGGATGTTCTGGTTACTTTTGAGAAACCGGAAAAAACCAGGTGTCCGCCTCAGAATCCAGTGTACTTCCGGGATTATTTCGTCACTCATAAAAAATATGTATCCGGGATAGAGCGGTTTCAGCGTATCATGGTTTTTACCCAGTTTTCTTTCGGTAAGTTTTCTTCGAGGCCAGATCAGGCTGCCGGATTCTTCGGTAAAACCGTCTCTTTCGAGCGTCCGGCCGGCCAGTTTAAGAAAGTTTTCTTCTTTTCCTGTCCTTACCTGAACAGCAAAATAATTCATTTCTTGAAGCTCAGACTTTTTTTGATTCCCGCAAGTTTTTCAGCTTCAACCGGATCCTTCTTTACCCTGTCAAAATATTCAAATATGAAAGTCATGAATATTGCCAGAAACATTACCGCGATGGTAAATATCATGCAGATTTTGGAGCGGCTCGGAGCTGCCTTAACCTCAGGAATTTCTGCCGTTTCGATTATCTGAAACTGCTTGGAATTGTCCGCTTCCTCGAGTTTGACCGATTCGTACTGACTCTTGAATGTGAGGTAGAGCGTGCTCTGAAGTTCCGCCTCTTCCTTAAGATTCAGGTAGACAGCCGAGAGTTCCGGTAGCTTGTTCTGCGGAATAAAGTCTTCATTTGAAGAATAATCCTGAAAGCCTACGGTTTTGGCCTCTATAAGCTGCTTCAGCTCTTTGATTTCGTTTTCAAGCCGCTGGACCTGGGGGTCGTCCGAACGCCGCTTTTCTTTCAGGTTGCTGAGTTCAACCTCCTTCTGGACAAGCGATGATTTCAGTGTTGTAAGTTCTTCAATCTGCGCTGCTGTCTGCGTTTCGATATCTACAATACCGTATTTTTTCTGGAATTCTATCAGTGTATTCTGTGCCTTCTGAAGAGCCGCCTCCTGTTCGGCAAGCTGTTCTTCAAGAAACTTCTTCTTGGCTATTATACTGTCCATTGTCAGGCCGCGGAAGCGTTCTTCAAGCAGTTCCAGGGAGCGGTTAACAACTTCCGTCGCAAAAACAGGATCGATATTCTGGTAACCTATCGTCAGGAAGCCTGTAGCCGAAACATAATTTAATTTAAGGTTTTCCTGATACGCCTTTCTGGCAGAAGTTACCGGGTATTTATCGATATTGAACCGGTTAATAAAGTCGAATTCGGAAGCAATCTGGTCCGCGATATAGTTCCCTTTAATTAGTGCCTGGGCCAGGTCGGCATTGGTCGAGCCGCTGCTGCTGGAAACCAGACCCGACAGAACCCCGAGATTACTGCTGTTGAGGATGCTCTGAAGCGATGACGAACTCGATGACTCCTGAAGCCTTACAATTACCTGGGGTTCGTATATATTGGGAAGCCGGTTCAGCGGCGCATCCGGTTCCGCTTTTATGGTATAAATCGAGTATCCGGCGATAAAGACTGCAGCAATAAATGTGCTGAAAAAAATGAATTTCCATCTTTTGGCTATTACCGCAATCAGATCCATCAGGGATATTTCATCATTGCTGTTTTTTGCTTGTTTGTTAGGTTCCTGCGACATGTTTGTAAAGTAACACGGAAACTGATTCACTTCAAGATTCGGTACAGGTTTACCTTAATATTATTGATAAGAGCTCAGGCTGAATAAAGAGGGCGGCGGATAATACCGATAATGCTCTTATGAAAAAGACATTACTTATTTTAATATTTATTCTTACCGGTTTTTCAGCCGCATGGTCCGATACAGTTCTTTTCTGTATAAGCGATAACCGCACGGATGAGAATGTTTCACCCTGGATTGAATCCGTAATGAGGTCTTTTGAAGACGGCGTGATGGATGCGTTATTTGAAAGCGGACACATCGTAACTAATTCATTTCTGAACGAATGCAGGAAACTCTCAGGCGACGGAGCTGTTGCCAACTCTGAAGTTGCAAGAATTATGGGCAACCGCCTCGGCGCTGACTGTGTGATGATTCTTGAACTTTTCTTCAGTGAAGACGGCCGTACTGATTCGGATACTTTGGCAGTTCCTCTAAAGGCAAGGTATGCTCTTTATACAAATACCGGGAAGACACTTTCCGCGGAAGAAGAATCAATTCTTAAAATTGCCGCGGAGAAGGGAGAGGAGGAACTTCTTGACAGTTTTACCGTAATTGGAAGAAGTATCGCAATGGCCCTGTCGAAGAAGCTATAACGTTGGAAATCACCAAAAATGATTAATATAACCTGATTTTTTACCGATTATGTGATCAGGAGTCTCTTTATGGTAGATATTTCTAAAAAATTTAAAGGCATGATATTAACCTGCCTGTTTTTGTTTTCAGCGGTTTTCCCTGGTTTCACTGAATCAGTATGGGAAGGCAGCGCTGCTATGGGCAGATACGGAGAATTCCCTTTTACCGGATTCTACGGAGCCTCAAATTCGTTTCCCCAGAACTCGTATGTAGAGGTTGAAAATCTCGATAACGGCAAGAGAACCAGGCTGATCATTGTAAACAGATTATCAGACCCGGGGCTGTTGATGCTTGTTTCGACAGATGCAGCTGCTGAATTGGGGATTTACCAGAGCGACGTTACAAGAATCAAGGTGAGACTCCTTACAAATTCCCCTGCTTCTGCAACATCCCAGTTTGATGATCTTGCATACAACCCCGATCCTGATATAAACCCTGCAGCTGCTCTTAAGACTCCTGAAGAGCTTGTTGTAGCCGGAGAGACGGAAGCCCGCAGTTCCGGTGAAACCGCACAGATTGCAGCGGCGGCTGAACCTGAAAAAGGGATTGAAGCCAGTTCCGATGTAAATACAGTTGAACAGGTTAAAGCTCCTGAAAATCCGGTGACTGAGGCTGATACAGCTGAAACGCCGGTATGGTCCGGAAATGACGAAACTGCCGGAAGAACGACTGATGCCGGTGAACCGTCAATTGCAGATAACAGTTCACCGCGTACCGACGGGCTGAAAGAGGCTGAAATCCTTGTTGATGAAGGCGAAGTCCCGGCGAATATTGCAGCCGACAGCCCCGAAAAACCGTTTGACTGGCCGGATTCACTTGAAAAACCCGAACAGGCTCCCGAACCGGATCCGCTTTACCTGACTATGGATAAGATAGATGATGCTTCCCCCGGTGCGGACAATTCCCGGATTGCCGAGAATGTACCCTCACCTGAAACTGAAGTGCTCTGGCCGGACAGCAGTACCGCGGATGATAAAAAAACAGCAAAGTTCGCGGAGCCTCTGAAGCTCACGGACGGAGATCTCGATTTTGCATCGCCCGCGGCTGATGATGCACGCATCAGTGAAAATATGCCATCGCCTGAAACCGAGGTCCTCTGGCCCGATGACAGTGTGCCTGGGTCCGCTGCGGAAGCTGAAGCCGCCGAACCCATGAAACTTTCTTCCGGTGACCTGGATTTTGTGTCGCCGGGAGCTGATGCTCTGCCCGGTTCCGATAAGCTTGAGTTTCCAGAATCCAGGCTTGAGCTGCTGTCATCCGGATTGGCTGAAACAGCGCCTTCGTCGGGCAGTGATGATAATTTCAATATTTCGATGCTTCCTGATTTAATTGAGAAGGAACCGGCCGAGCCGGAGAAGCCGGCCGAACCGGAACAGATACTGACTGATTCGTCAGATTATCATACACCCGGACTGGCGGAACCAAGGGTTCTCATCGGCAGGGTTCCCGCTCCTGAACCCTCAATACCCGAAGAGGTCATAGCGGCCCTTGTGGGTGATGATCTCGATATGTATGAAGCTGAACCGGAAGCAGGCTCGTCGGTCCCCGGGTATCTCGACAGTCCGGAAATTGTTGAAAAGGACGGCGATTTTATTATTCCTGATCTGCTTGCAGATGCGGAACCGGATGCCGAGACAGTTCCGGCATTCAACCTGGCTGCTCTGCCGGTCCTTGAAGCCGGAGAAGAAACCAGTCTTGTAGATGCTGCTGATGGATACAGATTTCCGGAAAAGGAAGAGTATACAGCTGAAATAAATGACTATCCTGAGGTAGCCGCTGCGGATGAAGAGCCGTCGGACATTCCCAGACCCGGAGATGAACTTGCCTACGCAGAAGCCGGTACCGGAGATGACGCCGCGCTGCCCGAAATGACGGACCTGCCGGAACTTGCAGAGGCTGAAGATGAAGGTTCCGCCGCTGCCGAGGGAATCGAAACAGCTGTTCCTGAATATGATGAAAACCTTGAGGTGTCGCTCGTTCCGGCCGAAGTAAGGCCTCCGGAACTTGACAGTAAGGATACCGGTCTGCTTGAGGGCGAACCGGAAACTGAAACACTGCCCGGGACGGACATCGCTGAAGATACTCCCGAAGTCAGTAATCCCAGTGTAGTGGATGCAGAAGGCGTAACTGCCCCGGCCGTACCGTCGGAGTCTGCCGCAGCTGAACCGGCGCATGGAACGGCTGAAGTTCCCGGGATCAGCAAAACTGAAGCACCCCCTGTTGCGGTTGCTGTAGTGCCCGGGACCCCGGCTGTAAATGCGCCGACGGAGCCTCCCCGCGAACTGATCGTTCCGGGACAGGTCGAGATGGTTTCAAAGCTCCAGCAGCAGAGGCATTACATTCAGCTTGGTGCTTTCAAGGAAAAGAACTCGGCGCTGAAGGCCGCCGGACGCCTCGAGATGGTTTATCCGGTTACTATTCTGACCGATGAAGCGCCGACCGGGGTGACCTATAAGCTCCTGCTCGGCCCGCTGTCCGCCGATGAAAGCGGAATAATGCTTTACAATTTTAAGGCCGGAGGCTATGCTGACGCGTTCATCAGGAGGATAGAATAGCAGCATGGCCAAAACGGAAATAGAAAAGGAGATTCGAAGACTTTCGGATCTCCTTCGTTTATATCAGCACCAGTACTACGTCCTTGCTTCGCCTGAAGTCAGCGACCTTGAATACGACAGGCTTTTAGATCAGCTGCTCAGGCTCGAAAACGAAAATCCCGAATTAAAACTTCCAGATTCACCGACAGCCCGGGTTGGTTCGGACCTTGCATCGGACCTGCCCGAATCTGAACACAGTATTCCGGTCCTGAGCCTTGACAAGGCTTATTCGGCTGAAGATGTTGTCACCTGGATGGAAAAAACATCAAAGAATGCAGGTTCCCGGCTTAATTATTCCGTCGAAGAAAAGATCGACGGCATTTCAATAGTTTTGTATTACGAAAACGGTCTGCTCGATCGGGCGGTAACCAGGGGGAACGGTTATGTCGGCAACGATGTGACTGCGAATGTCAGAACAATCGGTTCAGTCCCGCTGAAGCTGAATGAACCGGTCACTGCGGCA
>QKCC01000164.1 GCA_003245835.1 Spirochaetales bacterium
GCTGAAAGAATAGAACCAGCGCTTGATATTTTTCCCCATCTCACCGTCGTAATAGCTTGTCCAGCTGAAATTGAGAGGTTCGGACACCAGGTCCGCCGGACCGAACTCCGCTTCGAGTCTTTCGCGGAGCCCGGGCTCAACGTCGTCCTTAGTAGACAGGACACCGATGATAAGGTTTTCGGGATTAAAATTCTTTATCTCGCCCATTCAGCTCGTCCGTTTCAACCGGCCTTTTTGCGGCTGATACTCAGATACCCGATTTGTATATGCCGAGAAGCCTGAAATCTTCCGAAGCCTTTTTTATAAGGTCCAGGCTGCTGTTGATAAATTCATCTCTCGAACTCAGCTCGATATCAGAGTAGAACATATACTCCCACGGCTTTCCGTGAATCGGTCTTGATTCGAGCTTCTTCATATTCAAACCGCAATTATCGATAACCTGCAGAACACGCACCAGCGAACCTTTTCTGTCGGGCACCGAAAAGACTACGGTTGCCTTGTCTACAGTCTCCGGTTCCGGATGCTCACTTCCGGCAATAATCAGGAAGCGGGTAAAATTGGACGGGTTTGTTTCTATGCCTTCTTTAAGTATTTCAAGCCCGTAAACTTCAGCCGCACCGGCTCCCGCTATCGCAGCCAGTTCAGGATCTTTCTGCTCGGCAACAAATGCAACAGAGCCGGCAGTATCATAATAGGGAACCCGTTCAGCGATAAGTCCGCCGAGGAACCGCTCACACTGGGCAAGGCCCTGCGGGTGAGAATACACCTTTCTGATTTTGGCTATATCCGTTCCCGGGAGACCGATCAGGTTGTGCTGTATTCTTATCTGCTTCTCACCTACTATTTTAATATCGGGGTAACGCAGAAAAAGATCGAAACATTCGTGAATAGAACCAGTAAGGGCATTCTCTACGGGAATTACGCCATAGTCAGCGCTGCCGTTAAGAACTGCATCGAAAACGGCAGCGAAACTCTTTGACGGAACAAAATCAAGCGGTGTTCCGCTGAAATGCCTTGCTGCGGCTGATTCGCTGTATGCCCCGGGTTCTCCCTGGTAGGCAACCTTCAGCCTGCTGCCGCTGACCGCCTCAGCCCCGCTCTCCATCACAGTCCGGTGTACGGCAAAGCTCTTGCGGCGCGGGCGCTCTATTTCCTTGTTGATTACCGGCGACAAGGCCTCGATATCCTTCATCAGCTTGTCGAACTGTTCGGGCAGGAGGCTCTGCGGCCCGTCCGAGAGAGCTTTTTCGGGATGAGGGTGGACTTCAATCATCAGACCGTCGGTTCCGGCAGCTACAGCAGCCAGCGCCATCGGGCTCACCTTCCCCCTGAGACCCGTCCCGTGGCTCGGATCCGTAATAATCGGAAGATGGCTGAGTTTTTTGATTATTGGTATTGCCGAAATATCCAGGGTATTCCGGGTGTAACTTTCAAAGGTTCTGATCCCGCGTTCACAGAGCATGACATTGTCGTTTCCGTGTGCAAGCAGGTATTCGGCGGCCATCAGCCATTCTTCAATCTTTGCCGAAAGGCCGCGTTTGAGTATAACCGGTTTACCGAGTTCGCCTATTACCTTGAGCAGTTCAAAATTCTGCATATTACGGGCGCCGATCTGGTAGATATCTACATAATCACGCATAACATCTACCTGCGTAGGCGAAACAATCTCAGTCGCAACAGGCATATCGAATTTCTCTCCGGCGGTCTTGAGCCACTTCAGCCCCTGCTCGCCGTGCCCCTGAAACGCGTAAGGAGATGTCCGGGGTTTGAATGCGCCGCCGCGGAGTATTACAGCTCCAGAGTTATAAACCACCTCGGCGGTTTCCATAATCTGTTCCTGCGATTCAACAGCACAGGGGCCGGCTATAACAGCTACCCGCGGACCGCCGATCTTCACACCGCCGACCTCGATAATAGTATCTTCTTTTTTTAATTCCCGCGAGGCAAGCTTGTACGGCTTGGAAATCGGGATTACGGATTTAACACCATCAAGAACTTCGACGCTTCGCGGATCTACTGACACCGAACCGACTGCACCGAGTACAGTCTCTTCATCGCCGACGATTTCCTTTACCCTGAACCCCTTTTCTTCGAGCCAGGAAGTCAGGACCGTCTTCTGATCTATTGTAATATCGCGGTTAAGTATAATAATCATACTTGAACTCTATTTAAGACTCTTTAGAGTGTCAACTACAGGTATAAGATTCTTGTCCGACTTTTTATCAGTTCTTATCTTTCCCTGCTGTGAAATATACCTCTCAAAATCTCTCTCAAGCTGTTCACGGTAATCAAGTATCTTTGATATATATTCAAGCGTCATAAGCGGCGCACCTTTACCGCTGACCCTTCCATGCCCTGCATTATAGATTGCAAGAGCGACAATCTCGTTTTCGCCCAGATCCAGGCAATGCTTCAGGTATGCAGTACCGGTACTGATATTGGTTTCAATATCATAAAACTGGTCCTTCGTCATTTTCGGGAATGACTCGGAATTGAGCTGAAACAACCCCCTGTCGATGCTGACCGAATTACGGTTGAAGGCCTCGGGGTTGAAGTTGCTCTCTGCCCACATCAGCGAGACGGCAAGTCCGAAAGGAACCCCGTTTTCATACGAATTTCTGAGTACTGATTCCGCTATAACCGCTGAACCTGTAATTCCCTCGTAATATCTTATTATCCTGTCTTTAAAGGACGGGTCGTCATAAAGAACATATCCGATATCGTGAAGATCTGAAATTACTACCCTTTTTACAAAATCATCCGGTGAATACAAATCCAGACCGGCTACGGTCGTACTAAATTCAAAATCCTGTGCATCCGAAAGTTTCCCGGCTTCTTCAGCAATTGCCGCGGGTTCATCATTCACAGCCTGACCCGCATAAAGAAGCGGAATCAGAGTAAGCACCAGAACAGCTGCTGATATACTCAGCTGCCTGGGAAATGAGCTGTTCAAATCTGTCTCCTTAAATATAAGAAACAACGCTGCGTTCCGCAGTGATGCTTCCGCCGCGTTAACGGCTTTTAAAACCGGGGGACCGGTCCTCTGTCTATTTGGTAATATGAGTCCCTGAGAATTTGCCTGATTATATATAAAAAATCAAGCTCACAATCCCCGGTTCATAGAATATTTTCTATATTTAAACATGGATTTCTATAGATAACTGCCCGGGATACGGTCTTGACTCTACGTAATCGGCTTTTTATCATAATGTAATGAAAAAAATTAATCAGATAAGCTACAAACGAACCTCTATGGTTAAAGGTATAGAAATCTGCGGCGTTTATGAGAGTACGCATCGCTTTCCGGAGCATTCTCATGATGATCTGTATGCCTTAAGCCTTATGGACAGAGGAGGCAGCTACTGGCATGGTGAAGGCCATAAAGACACACTGGTCGAGCCCGACAATATTGCTGTTATCAACCCCGGGCAGGTCCATTCAGGGGCGCCGGCCAATGGAACCGAATCTACCTACCGCATGATTTATGTTCACCAGGACCTTTTTGAGAGAATTACAGCAGATATCATGGAGAAGGAGTCGAGCCGTCCCGAATTCATCAATATCGTTCGCACAGATCCTCAACTGTCGCAGCTTTATACGGAGCTTTATAGTGCGCTGCGGAGCGATTGTGATCCGCTTGAGATTGAATCAGCACTCTTCTCATTTTCAGCGCATCTGCTGAACGCCTATTCCGGCTCCGGGAAAGTACCCCTGAAGTGCGGCAATGAAAACGCTGCGCTTACCAGGGCAAAGGAGCTGCTTTCATCCTGTTTGAATGAAAAGATCACACTCGGCGACGCTGCCGACGCAGCAGCTTTGAGTCGTCATCATTTTCTGCGGACATTTAAAGGACATTTCGGGATTTCTCCGCATGTGTACAGGACCCAGCAGAGGCTTTCCGAAGCGAAAAAATTGATAATTGAGGGCCGTCCGTTTTCCGAAATTGCGCTGGAAACCGGGTTCACAGATCAGAGCCATTTTACCAACCAGTTCAGAAAATATACGGGAGCAACTCCCAGTCAATACATGGCGGGATAATCCACCTTCCCCGTTCAAACCGCTGAAAACAGCAATTTTTTACAATACCGGCCGGCATTCTCCGGTTAGAATCCTGATTATGACAGATCTTGAGCAGAGCCGGGCATCCGGAACCGAACATTCAGCAGTACTGCCTGTTGCAGCCATAATCGCCGCGGTAATATTCTGGGGGGTATCATTCGTAGGCATGCGGATTGTGCTCGCAAGTCTGAGCCCGATGTCGGCCATGTGGTGCCGTTTGACTGCAGCTCTTATAGTGCTGCTGCCCTTCTACAGACAGCTTATTCCGCGGAATTATCAGAAGGGTGACTGGAAGCTCCTGCTGCCGATGGTACTGTTTCAGCCCTGCCTTTATTTTCTGCTCGAAACAAATGCATTACTGCTGACGACCTCAACACAGGCTGGGGTAATTTCGGCCTCGGTACCGGTGCTCACGGCCATCGGGGCATGGTTCTTCATGAGGGAACAGGTTAACACGCTCACCATCTTCGGCCTTCTTCTATCAATAACCGGGGTTGCAGTCCTTACAATCAGCCAGGGAGGCGGAGGGTCCGCATCAAACCCGGTCGCAGGAAACATAATGGAATTCGGAGCGATGGTTTGTGCCGCAGCGAATTTTTTGATGGTAAAAAAACTCTGCGGAAGGTATAACCCCTGGACGCTGACGGCAATGCAGGTCGTTGCCGGTGTAATTTTCTTCATTCCGGGTTTTTTTCAGATTTTGAACAACGGAAAAAGTATCTGGACGCCGAAGCTGATAATAATTCTTGTATTTCTCGGTATTTTTGTCTCGCTTGGAGCATTTGGACTGTACAACTGGGGAATAAGCAGGCTTAACGCGTCGAGGGCGTCGGCATTTATAAACCTTGTTCCGGTAACCGCAATCATTACAGGCTGGCTCATACTAGGCGAGGCCCTCACCGGCATACAGTTGGCCGCATCTGCCGGAATTATTTTAGGCGTCATGCTTGGGCAGCGGTCTTGCAAGCAGAGCGATCGTCGCACGCAGAAAATTTGATATGAACGCAGCCGGACCGGGGACAGTGTCTCCAAAATCCGTCATCAGTGACAGGATTCTTTTTGAAAGACGGAAACTGCGCAGCGACAAATCGAAGAAGAATATAGAATAATCGGGCTCGGCTCAACTTGTTGGACAATAATTAAATTTCCTGATAATCTGGATGAAATCCTTTGCAATAGAAGGGGAAAGAATCAGAAAAGGTTTTTCTGCTGTTCCCCGGGGAAATTTTTGAAAAAAGCCTTTTTTCAGATAATATTTTTTTTATCCGCAATACTTTCTGCAGCTGCCGGCGATATAAACAGCGAAGACATACTTTTAATGAATTATTCATCGGGCAGTTTTCAGCTCGATCCTGCCCATTCGTACACAACCACAGAGGCACAGATATTTACAGCGGTCTACGAGGGTCTTGTCGGCTACAACCCGCTGACTCTCGAACCGGTACCCGCAGCGGCATCACGCTGGATAGTTTCTCCGGACGGACGAACCTACACATTCTTTTTAAGGCCGAACGGTAAATACTGGAACGGCGAAACTGTTACTGCTTCGGATTTCAGTAACTCATGGTTCAGACTTTTGGATCCCGCGGAATCCGCCGAGTACTCCTTCATGTTTGACATCATCGAAGGAGCCTATGAATACAGAAACGGCGAAACGACAGATAAAAACACAGTCGGCATCAAGGTTATCACGCCTCTTATTCTCGAAGTCAGACTAAAGGAAGAAGCCGACTATTTCCTGAAGATTCTCTGCCACCACTCGTTTGTGCCCGTGAATCATCTGAACCTCGAAAACGGTAAATGGAAGAGCGGCCCTTCGGCGGTCGGCAACGGTCCCTTCTACCTGTACTCCAGGGATGATCAGACCGCAGTTTTTAAAAAGAATATCCTGTACTGGGACGCTGCAAATGTCGGTTTATCCGAAATACATATAAGTTTTTCCGACGATGCAGAAAACAATACAATTAAGTTCAACAACAGG
>QKCC01000292.1 GCA_003245835.1 Spirochaetales bacterium
TCAATCTTTCCGGTTGTAAGCAGGATAAATATCAGCAGCACCGCCGGAACCGTAACGATGGGTATATATGAAAGATCATTTGCAAAATACTGGGCTTGCTCGCTGATTGCGGAGAGCTCCATAATATAGAATATGCTCCAAAGAACGGCAAGAAGCATAAGTACAAAAAGAATACCTGCGGCAAGTGTCTGCTTTCTTCGAGTATATGCAAAGATCGCAATTACTGTTGAAAATATTACCGGGAAGAAGAAGCGATAAGCATAATCAGGGATCTGCCATTCCATATTGAATAATAGGCCTGCATTCAATTATTGTCAAAGCTTCAGTTGTTAAATTATAAAGTATCCGGATTCAGTCAAGAATTTTCTGTACGCGGCCGACCTGTCCGTCCTGCAGCCTTACCTTGATGCCGTGCGGATGATTCGGTGATTTTGTCAGTAAATCGGCAACAATACCTTCGGTCAGCTTACCTGTACGCTGATCCTGTTTTAATACTATGGCCACTTTTAGTCCTGGCTTTATATTCGCTCTTGTTTTTCCGTCCATGTTTGGAATAATATCATATTTCTTCCGTTTGGAAAGGGTTCGAGGTCATGGAAAATTATCCGCTGATGCCGATCAGGGCCGCCCCGGTGATGGACAGAATCAGGCCGATAATTCTGAGAACAGTGAGTTTTTCATGCAGAAACATTTTCTGCAATACAACAGTCGGGGCAGGGTAGAGGGCGGAAAGCACAACTGCAATTATCATGTAGCCGGTACGGACTGCGAGCAGGTAGAATATATTTGCGGCCATATCCAGAAACCCGCTGGCAAAAGTTGCGCGCCGGGTTCCCGGTTCAAGTCTTAGTTTTGATCTGCGTATCAGTGAATAGAGGAAAAAGAGCGGTATCGTAAGAGCCCTTGCTGCAGCGAGCGGCCATAATCCGGAGTTTTCTGATGTTTGTGAAACCAAAATAAAGAACCCGCCGAAAAAAGCCCCTGAAACGAGACCTACCCGAACTGATCTTAGAACGTGATCTCTTTTCTCGCCCCTTTCCCATGAAAGAAGGAGAATTGCAGGAAGAGTAATGAATACCCCTGCCCAGGTCATTAATGCCGGTCTTTCGCCTGCAAGGAACCCGAATATTACCGGCAGGGCTGCCCCTGTGAGGGCTGCAATCGGTGATATTATTGAGGCCATTCCCGTTGAAAGGCCCATGTATAAAAAAAGGACGCCAAGCGCCCCTGAAACACCTCCGGCCATCCCCCAAATGATATCCGTGCCGTGCAGGTCGGGTCTTCCGAGCAGCGGTGCGGCAATCAGGACAGTAGCCAATCCGGCAATCTGGGACCATGCAACTGTAGTTGTTCCCGGGTTTTTTCGGGATGAGAATCCGCCTAAAAAATCGGCGGTACCGTATGCAAAAGCCGAAAGAAGTGCATAAAAAATTACCATAGCGTGATATTATCAGTTCTGCGTAATGATTAACAGGTAAAAAAATTACAAGGTCTCAGAATCTGTTTCCGAAAATGATTCAGGAGTCTGATCCTCGTCATCATGATCCTTTTTTTCCTGTCTTTTTTTTAATTTTTCCTGTTTCTTTTTCTGTTTTTTAAGTTCCTTCTGTCTTTTTTCATAAGAATAAAAATTTTTAGCCAATAGAATGTCCTTTTGATAACGAACGGATCTATGGAGTAATTAGAACCCCTGAACCGTTCATTGATGTTGATCAAATAGAAAAGCCGCCATTCGGCGGCCTTTTTATTTCTGATTAACGGTAATTATTATACTGAGGTCTTTCTTTCCGTTCCTTAGCTTCATTGACCTTCAGCTCTCGGCCCAGTAATTCTGTACCGTTAAGTGCTGAAATGGCTGCATCAGCTGCGGATTCGTCCTGCATTTCGATAAAACCGAACCCTTTAGAACGATCGGTAAACTTATCTACAATGATATTTACGTTCGTTACTTCTCCATACTGAGAAAAAACGTTTCTCAGATCATCTTCCTGCGCATTAAAACTTATGTTTCCTACATAAATTTTCTTTGGCATAATAGCTCCTCGACCGAATTAAAATCGGTCATAAAAAAATAAATTAACCAGTTAGTCAGATAATTCCAGGTAATTTTTCGCTGATAAGTACAAAATTAAAAAGAGACCGGAGGATCGAAAGGATCTTTCTGCTTCTTTAATAAATAATAGAAACAATTCAACTTAAAAAAGAAAATACCTACAAAATGGCATACATGAACATATACCAATAAGATAACAAAATCAAGTCATAAAAAAAAATGTTTACATTAACAAATTCATTTCCAGAATGCTTATCGGCTGATCCAAAATCGTCGGATTAAAATGCGGAATTAAAACTCGAGCATATACATCCTGTGCTTTTTCGTTATTCTTCCGCCTATGGTTTCAACATCCCGGAGCATCAGCTCTGTTTTTTCCGAGATCTGCACCATCTCGCCTCCGACAACGCCGGATTCCTTAAGAGTTTTCTCAAGTTCACTGTACAGAAGTGCGTTGCCGCCGAGTTTCTGGTATTCAGGAAGAATCCCCATCCCGTTGAAAAGAACCCTTTTCTTGTTTTTCAAAGCCCGCAGCAGTCTCAGAATGTGAAGCGGGCCGGTTTTTCCGTTGTTTTTTCTCATTGTTTCAGAGAGATCGCTGAACGCAAAGAGGAAGCCGACAACTTTATGCTGATAGCGGAGTATCTTAACAAGTGACGGGTCTGCCACCAGGAGAAGGTCTTTTTTTACCTGCTCGAGCTCTTCCCTTGTCAGAGGATAATCTTCGAGGTGATCTCCGAGTGTAGGGTTGTAGAGTTCCATAATTTCACCGCTGATTTTACGGATTTCAGACTTGGAACGGAATTTTATTACCTCGAAGTTGCCCCGTTTTACAACAATATCTGCTATTCGGGAAACTTTTTCAGGAAGGTTCAGTTCGGAAGCCGGAAGATCCATCGAATACAGGTTAACATGGGGTTTAAAACCCGCGTTCTCCAGAAGCCGGCTGTAATAAGGGTAGTTATATGACATCATGTTCATTGCCGCACGATAATCAAAACCTTCTACCAATATTCCGCTGCCTGTCGTTCCGCCCTGAAGGATTGGTCCGAGCAGTCCGTTAAGGCCGCGCTTTCTGCTCCATTCCGTCATATATTGAATCAGAAGATCCGCTGCTTTCTGATCATCCTCAGCATCAAAAAAATAAAAATTGGCAGCATTCAGGCTGTGCATTTCGTTGTAGCGTCTGTTTTCTGTTACACATGCCCTGGCGACCGTTCTGCCCTCTTTCTGTACGATCAGAAATTCACCCTCGGCATGAAGAAAATAGGGGTGCCTTTTTTTCATCAGTGCTGTCAGATCTATATCGAACCATGGGACCCATTTATCACAGCCGCTGTAAAGCTGCTTGGGAAAGCTGATAAATTCCTTCTGAAGAAACCGCGAATTTCCAACCTGCAGAATTTTATAATTATCCGGCATAATAGCTCCTTTTGGTCCGTGTGATACATGATAATTTTTAGCCGGTTCCGAAGAAAATGCAAGTATATATTAGAAAAAGATTATATAATTAAGTTCAGAGAAGTAAGTTAATGAGCGCAAGTCACGAAGCAGCAGAACATGTCAACGCATTATTGGCGGAAATGCTGAATACCGCGCCGGTCGTGATATTAATACATGATGATTCCGGCCGGATTCTCTTTGCCAATACCCTGGCCTCCGAACTTCATGGATATACGCCGGAAGAATTTTTAAAACTTAATCTTTTGGATTTGGTTGCCCCCGAGAGTACAGACAAGATTGCTGCAAGAATCGATTCCATAAATACATCGGGACGCGGTTTTTTTGAGGTGGATCATTTAACCCGCAGCGGCAAAAGAATCCCCCTGGAAGTATCAGTAAAAAGGGTCGAATGGGAAGGCCGGACTGCGATGTTGAGCATGGCTACAGATGTCTCTGAGCGCAGAAAATGGGTTAAGGACCTGATCGACGAAAAAGAAAAGGCGGAAGAAAGCGAACTGAAATTCCGCAACGCATTCAACAACGCCGGTATAGGAATGTGCCTGACCGGGCTCGACGGGAAACTTTTAAAAACAAACAAGGTCCTGAGCGATATTTGGGGTTATTCTGAGGAAGAGCTTCAGCAGATGACATTTCAGGATATTACGCATCCGGAAGATTTGAAACTTAATGTCGAGCTTTTGGAAGAAGCAATTCAGGGTAAAAGAGATTCATACGCAATGGTCAAAAGGTATATTCATAAATCAGGCAGAATTGTTTTTGCCGAACTGAATGTCGCCGTGGTCCGGAACAGCAAAAATGAACCGATGTTTCTGGTTACGCAGGTACAGGATATCACCAAACAGAAGCAGTATGAAGAAGAACTTGAGAATAACAGGATAAAACTTGAAAGAATTTTTCTAGTAGCACCGACCGGAATCGGGCAGGTTGTCGACCGGGTTTTCGTTGATGTGAATCTGCGGTTCTGTGAAATGACGGGCTATACACGTGAAGAACTGATTGGTCAGAATTCAATGATACTTTACCCCACCAAACAGGATTTTGAATATGTAGGAAATGCAAACTCCGGACAACGATCAAAATATGAAACAAGAACCTTAGAAACTAGATTTAAAAGAAAGGATGGAAAAATTATAAATGTACTTCTTGCCTCGACGCCTATGGATCGCAGCGATCTTTCAAAAGGAAGAATTTTTACCACGCTTGATATTACTCAGTTAAAGGATAATGAAAAACAGCTGCAGCTGATAAATGAAGATCTATGGGCGGCAAAAGAAAAGGCTGAAGAAGCAAACCGGCTGAAAACAGAGTTTTTGCATAATATGTCGCATGAAATACGGACTCCAATGAACGGTATTATCGGTTTTTCCGAATTACTGAACCAGCCCGGGTTATCGGATGAGATCAGGGAGAATTATTCAAGCATGATCCGGAACAGCAGCCATCAGCTGCTTAAAACTATTGACGACATCCTTGAAATCTCCAACCTTGAGACCAGCCCGGAGAAGCTGAATGAAACAGAGTTTTGTTTTAATACTCTTCTGACGGATATATTTTTAGCTTACAGTACCGGGGCCGGGGAGCGAAATATTCCGGTTTATATATCGAAACCGCTTGATGACAACCAAAGCTTTATTTTATCAGATAAACAAAAACTTGGCAGAATTCTTAACAACCTCGTTGAAAATGCAATCAAGTTTACCAATGAAGGTTATATCGAGATCGGTTACTGCGTAGAAGACCTTAGCCTTGTGATTTACATAAAAGATACGGGAATAGGGATATCGCCGGAAAATCTTGAAATGATTTTTGATCGGTTTTCACAGGAAAGCCAGAGAGCTTCACAGTCTTTTGGCGGGTTGGGATTAGGGCTTGCCATTGCAAGAGAAAACGCTTTGCTGCTTGGCGGACGAATTGAAGTGGACTCTGAAAAGGGGAAGGGTTCAATATTTAAATTAATTCTGCCTTATAAATCTACCGGAAAAATTGCGGAAGGTGATGATAAATCTATATCTTGCACTCACATCTCAGAAGGACCTTATACCGTACTTATTGCGGAAGACGAGGCAATAAATTACCTTTATCTTGAATCTCTGTTTAACAGGGATTCCACAGCCGATTATAAAATTATTCAGGCAAAAAACGGAAAGGAAGCCGTAGAGATTTGTACAAAAAACGGAGCTGTGGATTTGGTTTTAATGGATATAAAAATGCCGGTGATGAACGGTTACGAGGCCGCTGAAAGAATTAAATTGAACTTTCCTGAACTGCCGATTATAGCACAAACGGCTTATACAACGCCGGCTGATAAAGAAGCGGCGTTAAGCCATGGATGTTGCGACTTTCTGACAAAGCCAATCAACAATAAACAGCTTATGCAAAAGGTATATAAATATCTGAAAATACAGAATTAAAAAACGAAACTTCCGTGAAGCTTTTTATCTGCGAAGGCTGCACGGCCAAACCATGATATGCTGAATACTTTACAAAATCCTGTTTCCCGGGTATATCTTTTCATTAT
>QKCC01000150.1 GCA_003245835.1 Spirochaetales bacterium
GCATGATCGAAAATCTTTGATCTCTTAATCTTGTTTGCAGCATCGGCAAGGTCGGCGTCGTCCGCAATTATGCTTACAGCGTTTCCTGCACCTACTCCGTAGGCGGGTGTTCCGCTTGAGTATGCTGCCTTAACCATGCCTGCTCCGCCGGTTGCAACTACAAGGTTTACCTGCTTCATAAGTTCTGATGTGGCCTCTACAGAGACGTCGTCAATACCGATTACGAGGTCTTCCGGAAATCCGTTCGCCTTCAGGGCTGCGCGGATTGCATCGATTGCCATCTTGTTTGTGCCCTTTGTCCTCGGATGCGGGGCCATTACGATTGCGTTTCTTGTTTTAACTGCTCCGAGTGCCTTAACGAAAGGTGTTGCCTCGGGGTTTGTACACGGAATAAGCGCGCCGATAACTCCGACAGGCTTTGCGAATTTAAGAAGGCCTCTCTCATCATCAACTTCTACAAGTCCGACAGAGAGCTCGCCCCTCATGTCTCTGAGAGTTCCTTTTACCTTTGAGTATATCTTTGCAATCTTGTCGGGTCCGTAACCCATTCCTGATTCTTCTGCTGCAAATTCCCCGAGCTTTTTAGCAAAATCGGGTTTGCATCCGGCCCAGGCAATCCTGACGCACATATCATCAACCTGTTCCTGGGTTGCGAATTCGATCTTTTTCTGAGCGGCTTTGGCACGCTCTACAAGTCCTGCTATATAAGCAGCTGCTTCTTTTGAATCTGCCATAACTACTTTCCTCCGTAATACTCTACTATATTGTCAGACAATGATCACTAATCGTGTAGTCAACCATAATCCGCTTTTATGCTCTGGTCAAGGCCATTATATGCATTTTGAGAAGTTTTTTTTAGCGCAAACATTTTTTAATAAATTTAACTTGACGGGTGCCAATCATATGCCATAAAATCTATCTATCATCTGACACAGGTCTGATAAAAGATTGACTTTTGCGAGACTTAGCGGTTATTATGTTGTATCAATTATGTTAGAATTATTTTGTACTGCACAACAATACAGCAAAAACACACCACCGGAAAATATAAGAAGAATATAGGAGCTCGATTAGAAAAAACCAGGATTTGTCGTATCCTGTTTTTAAAATATCTTTTTTGGAGGATTTATGAGCGACGAAGCAAAAAAACCTGAAGGATGGGTAGTATATCCAATCGGTACCAAACCGAAATGGGGACTTTCCTTTCTTCTCGGCGCCCAGCAGTTCCTGACACAGTTCGGATCAACTGTTATTATTCCGATCATCGTCGGAGGAGCTATGGGACTGCCAACTGAAGAACTTGCACTTCTCATATCAACAATGTTCTTCTGCGCAGGAATTACTACCCTGATCCAGCAGTCTCCGATTGGAAACAGACTTCCGATTCTGCAGGGCGGTACTTTCTCTTTCCTCGGCCCCATGTTCGCAATTGTTGGAATGTGCGCTGCCGAAGGATTTGGCTACGAGGTAATGATTCAGCAGGTATGTGCGGCGGTTATGATCGCATCACTGTTTGAAATTATCATCGGCTACACCGGTCTTATGGGACTGCTCAAAAAGGCTTTCAGCCCGATCGTTATCGGCCCGACAATCGCAATGATTGGTCTCGCACTCTACGGCGTTGGTGCACCGTGGATGGCAGGAAACTGGGTTATCTCTCTTATCACTTTCGCAGCCATCGTAATTTTCTCTCAGGTACTCTCAAGAAAATCTAAAGTCTTCGCACTTTTCCCGATTCTTCTTGCGGTTATTCTGGGCTGGCTTCTTGCGTGGATCGGAACTGTTACAGGTCTTATTCCTGAAGGCAACGCAGCAAACCTGAAGAACGGTCTTGAACTTATCGGTGCCGCTCCTGTCTTCTGGATCAAACCGATAATTCCGTTTAAATGGGGATTCCCCTCATTCAACGCAATCACAGTGGCAGGTGCACTCGGTATGCTGGCCGGTTACATCGGTTCAATGATTGAATCTGTAGGTGACTACTACTCGTGTGCAAGAATATCCGAAGCACCTGTTCCTACAGCGAAAATCATCTCCAGGGGTATTGGTGCTGAAGGTATCGGATGTCTCGTTGCTTCTATTTTCCAGACATGTAACGGTACTACCTCATACTCTGAAAACATCGGTTCTATCGGTCTTACAAGAGTTGCAAGCCGCCGCGTTATCCGCGCTGCAGGTATTATACTTCTTGTTCTTCCGTTCTTCGGTAAGTTCGGAATGGTACTTGCTACTCTTCCGCAGCCGATTGTAGGAGCTCTTTTCTTTGCAATGTTCGGACTTATTGCTGCAGTCGGTCTTTCCAACCTGCAGTTTACAAACCTGAATAACGCAAGAAACCTCTTCATCATCGGTGCCGGTTTCTTTGCCGGTCTTACCCTGCCCGCACATTTCGGTGCCAGCTCTATGGTAAGCGGTGACGCCGGATCTGCTCAGTATGTTATTACAAACATCTTCCAGACCATCCTTACAACAGGAATGGCCTGTACAGCGATCATAACAATGATCCTTGACAACCTTCTCCCGGGCGCAACCAGGGAAGAAAGAGGTCTTACTGTATGGGAAGCTGAAGCAAGTGATGAAGCATGGGAAAAAGCAGAAGCCGAATGGGCAGCGATTCCCGTCGGACATGCCAACTGGCACGTTCTTTCATAGCAGGTTAACAATTATTGATTTTACGGGATGCTGGCCGGCCTCAATGCCGGCAGGCATCCCTTTGTTTTATGGAGACTACCTTTGAAATTTCGTAAACAGCTGTTTTTCTACATACTTCTTGCAGTCCTTATGATTATTGACGTTTATTCAATATTCAATGCCGGCAATCCGGCTTCCCTAATCAGACCGATCGTTCCTGATCCTGGCTGGGATTTTCTTATAACTGCCGTCATTTCAGTAACAATAGCGCTTATTGTAATTATTATGAATAAAGGGAACAGTTCTTCAAACGATCCTGTTTTTCTGTCCCTGATTGAAAACCGCGCTTATATAGAAAAACTCAGGGAAAAAGGCAAAACAGACCAGGAAATAGCATTTTCTTTTATCCAGAAACTTAATGAAAATGAACTTATAAAAAAAATAGCCTATAGAAAGGCATTAAAATATCTTAAGAGGATCTAATGGACTCACTTGCAAATTTATCACCCGTAGCTCTTGGAGTAATAATTTTCGGAATAGTGCTTCTGATGGCTTTTATACGGCAGAAGGAAACTGCACATCTTTCAAAAAAATACTCTTCTGAAGAAATTATTCTTGCATCTTTCGGCGTCACATGGTTCGGCCAGGAGAGTAAAATCAATAAACCAATCCGTAAAACCGGGGCTATTGCTCTTGTCAAAGATGGTATATACTATCATTCACGTTTTGGAAACTATGAGGCTTTTATTCCAGGTTCTACAATAAAAACAGTCGGAACTACCGATTTCTTCTGTGACAAGCCTCTGCATGATACTGTTGTTCAAATATCTTTTAAGAATGAAGAAGGAAATCTTGATCGTATGGCATTCCGGATACCCTCGCCTGCACGCTGGATTCAGATGCTTCGCAAAACACTCCTGACATGATTTAAGCCCCAACACCCTAATGAACTTTTTCATTGAATGCATTCGATAAAACTTGACAAGTACGAATTTCCATCATAACATGATTTAATTTCCGAATATCGGTCGCCAACAGGAGGTATAATTTATTTTTTTGTTTACGCAACCATAAACCGGTGCTATCATATTTCAGGAATTTGTCCCGTTAAGGGCTAAATACTGCTGCAGGGTTGACAATTGTCAACTTTTAAGTACGTTTTATATTAACACATTTTCATTTCTTCTTTGCGGGGGGTAAGATGAGTAACAGTGATAAGTTACAGCAATTTAAAGAAGTAAGATCGAAGATGCTGGCAGGAGGCGGAGAAGCCCGCATCAAAGACCAGCATGATAAAGGTAAATTCACTGCTCGTGAACGCGTTAAGGGACTTCTTGATGACGGATCCTTTATAGAAAGTCAGGCATACATTCAGGGAAGATCAACTGAATTCGGTATGGATAAAAAACGGTTTTCAGGAGACGGTGTCGTTACCGGCAGCGGAAAAATCAACGGAAAACAGGTTTTTATATCCTCACAGGACTTTACTGTTCTTGGAGGTTCTCTGGGTGAGATGCATGCTGAAAAAATAGCCGAAGCCCAGAGTCTTGCGCTGAAAACCGGGTCTCCTTTTATTCAGGTTAACGATTCCGGCGGAGCAAGAATTCAGGAAGGTATTCTTGCATTGAACGGTTACGCGAAAATTTTCAGGAATAATACCTTGTCTTCAGGCGTTATTCCGCAGTTTTCAGTAATTCTTGGTCCATGCGCCGGCGGAGCTGTTTACTCGCCTGCAATTACTGATTTTATCTTTATGGTAGACGGGACCAGTCATATGTATATTACCGGCCCGGATGTTATTAAAGCCGTCACCGGCGAGATCATTTCTCATGAAGATCTTGGAGGTGCAGCAGCTCATTGCGCCAAAAGCGGTGTTGCTCATTTTCGGTTTGGAACAGAAGCGGAATGCTTTGATTTTGTTAGAAAACTGATGGACTACCTTCCTTCCAATAATCTTGAACAGCCGCCGGTTACAATACCTGAAGATTCTTCCGAAAGAATAACAAAGGTTATGTCATTGATTCCTGATGAACCCAAAAAGCCTTATGATGTTCGTGATATTATTGGTGAAGTATTCGACAGCCAGTCTTTTCTTGAGGTTCACAAAGACTTCGCAAAAAGTGTTGTTGTAGGATTCGCAAAACTTAACGGAAGAACTGTCGGTATATTTGCCAACCAGCCCAACTATATGGCCGCCGCTCTTGATATAAACTCATCCGATAAGGGTGCGAGATTTATCCGTTTCTGCGATTCTTTCAATATCCCGGTTATTACCCTTGTTGACGTTCCCGGCTACCTTCCCGGCATTGCCCAGGAACACGGCGGAATTATCAGACACGGAGCCAAAATACTGTTCGCCATCGCTGAAGCTACCGTTCCGAAGATTTCCCTGATAATCAGAAAATCCTACGGCGGTTCAATGATCGCCATGTCATCCAAATCACTTGGTTATGACAGGGTTCTGGCCTTCCCGACAGCTGAGATAGCCGTTATGGGCGCTGAAGGAGCCGCGAATGTAATTTCCAGAAAAGAGATTAACGAAGCTTCCGATCCTTCAGCTAAACGTGTAGAAAAGATTGCTGAATTCCAGGAGCAGTTCATGAACCCGTATGTGGCCGCCGGTTACGGACTTGTTGATGATATCATTGATCCTGATTATACGAGGGTTGAGCTAATAAGGGCTCTTGAAATGAATATAACCAAGCGTGAAGACAGGCCGGCTAAGAAGCACGGAAATATACCTCTTTAAAAGACGGAGCATGAAATGAAAGAATTATTCAGTTACAGTCTGATGGCTTCAGCACTCGGTATTCTGATAGTTTTCGTTCTCCTTATATTTTTAAGTGCTTTGATGGTACTTATTAAAAAGGTATTCGATTCGGAATCGTCAAAAACCGCGAAATCTGCACCTAAGACTGCTTCTAATGCCGTTCAGAAAACCGGAAGCTCGTCGAACGCTTCAGCCCCCGGACTTCCGCTGCCCGTTATAGTTGCGGCAGCAATTGCTGCTGATGATTCAGCGGCTTTTGATCCGGAATGGATTGCAGCGGCAACGGCAGCTTATTTAGCATCAGAAGAAGATGATGAAATAAAACCGAGAGCCTCAAGCTGGAGCGCAGCAGGTTCAAATAAATACGACCCGTGGGTCGCAGTCAATAAATTTTCAAAATTGGCTATGTAGTTAACCAGAACCAGGAGTATATAGTTATGAGTAAAAACATTAAATTTGAGTATGAAGGTAAGTTATACGACATCAACGTTACAAGAAACGGTAATGTACTGTCTATTGATCATGAAGGTAACAGCTACCTCGTCAGTCTGGCCCAGCCTCTCGGTTCGGTATCCGCCCCCGCAGC
>QKCC01000295.1 GCA_003245835.1 Spirochaetales bacterium
CATTCTGGAGTATTTGCTTCGCAAAACATCCATGAAGCTTTCGCCTTCGGCTAAACTTCCGGGTGATTAAGACTTCGTCTTAAACCCCTCAAGACTTTAGTCATTTCTGACCGAAATCTTCTATAATTAACTCCCGAAAGAGTTTAATTCTTGTCGTTTCGGCTGTAAGCCGATACTCGTTTACAACAGCTTGCGGCTGTCGTTGAGCGTGCAGTTGTTTTACCAAATACAAGCTGATGTGTCAAGCAGGAAATGAAAATAATTTCAAGTATTTTCAGAAGTTGCTTAATCGCAACCTTAACCGGAAGCAGCATCAGATGCTGTTCTGTAAGGCTTGATATATATACTTATTTGCAGAAAAAATGTCAACCGTCATTATGATTTTTTTATCAAAATAATCATAATGACGGCAACTCAGGATTTACTGATAATTTGCAGCCGGAGTTATGCTGATAACTTCGCTGCTTCTTCCTGCTGAGGTTATTGTATATTCAATCTGAACATTAATTCCCTTTACATCAAAACTGATACTTCTGAAGGTATCAAGCGTTTCATCCGTAGTCGTGAAGCGTATAATATAGTTTGAGCTGATAGAAGTGCCGACAGTATCGATTACAGTCGAAAAATCGGAATCCATATTAACCCATACACCTCCCGTTTCGTAGGCCAGATCAGTATACGAATCCTTGTAGTATTCCGGACATATCACGTGCATTGTAACACCATCATCCTGCAGATGCTCAATTTCGTCTGCAAGAGTGTTATAAACTGAGCTGTTATAGGGCCCGCCGGCATCATAGTAATAATTCACATATCCGGGAAAGTCAGGAGTCTGGTAAGTTACATCGGTCACACCTACGAACACCTTCTTGGCGCCTAATCTGTACGTAAATCCTGCCTGCGACTGAAATGAACCCTCCGGATTATCACCTGACCATTTCGAGGTTCGGGCATAGTCGATTGCGTCAATAAAATTCTCATTGCCGTCACCTCCCCCTGTTGCGCTTAATGAATTCATAAATTCTTTAAAAACCGAGGCATTCGAGGTGGGTTTGAGATATTCACGTAGACCCGTACCATCAGATGTGTTTCCGTACGCATCTCCGAAGGTAACGCATCCTATCCGGTAATCGACACCCGAATAATCAAGAGCATCCGCAAAGTCGTTGGCACTGTCTACCATACCCGAAATTTCGCCGGACATACTGCCGGTAGTATCAAAAACGAAGACCACATCTACCGATGATGAGCCCTCAGTCATACTAGCCTTTACCTCGAGCGGAATACTGACTGAACCAAGGGGTATGCCCGATGACGAGCTGCCGCTGTAAATATACTCAGTAACCCTTTCCGGAAAATCACTTTCCTGAAGCCCGGTATAATAGTCGCCATATAAATTCCTGACCTCGAGACCGCCTGTGACAGTAGGGAAAGCGTCGGTTATCATTTCTGTAGCTTCAATTGTTTCCGGTGAAATACCCAGCAGACTGCATCCGGCAACTGCAAGAACTGCAGCAGCGGCAGCCATGGCAAGCATCATTTTGTTTTTCACATTGTCTCCTTAATTTTAAACGGTTTATCAAACATTATTTGCCTGATAATACATTAATAATAAGCAGACGACATTAAATTTTTATTAAATTTACGGAAATAGAATTATCATGTTCTTTTCAGAACTCCTGCGCTTGAGTTTCAGGTTTTTTTCAGTTCCTCTTCCTTCTCAACAATTTCTTTATCTACCTCTGTCAGCTCATTGAGGATCCCGGGCACCCCCCCTGAGGTTAAGGTCAGAGACTTCCTTCCATTTATGACAAAAGCTTCGTATGCCTTGATCCCAAGTTCACTGATAAGTTCTTTTTTTCTTGAGTTCAGCCTTCGCAAATCTAGTTTAAGTATGCCGGTCTCTTCGATTTCAGATGCGGTTTCTTTTGCCTTTTTAAGCAGATTTTTAGAAGTTTCAATACCATAAGCAAGACTGTCGTTTATACCGTCCTGCAACTTTTCATAAATAGACATATTTCCCTCCATATGCAATACTATAAGCATAGACCCGCTCCTGAAGTAATTCAAGGATTTTATTACCGGGAACGTTAGTTTTATAAAATACCAAAGGACCCCGATATGGCCGCTTCGTACATCCGCTGTCGCAACTGCGGAAAATACATGGAAGAAAATCAGAGTATCGCAAAACTGTACTGTTCTGAAGCCTGTGCAGAAACCTACTCACGCTGCCCCAACTGCGGCGGAGTCTTCCCGTCAATCAACAGGGAACTTTATAACGGATTCTGTTCGCTTGAATGCGAAGCTTTATATGATGAAGAAGGAATTATTATCTCAAACAGGAATACGGAGGAACAACTATGAAACTGATTTTCCTCGGCCCTCCCGGGGCCGGTAAAGGAACAATTGCATCCAGAATCTGCGAAGAATTTGAAATTCCGCATATCTCTACCGGAGATCTTTTCAGAAAAGCAATTAAGGAACAAACTGACCTGGGAAAGAAGGTTCAGGCAATTATCGAATCGGGAGATCTGGTCCCCGACTCGCTGACTGTTGAACTTGTAAAAGAGCGTCTTGATAAGCAGGATGTCGAAAAAGGGTACATACTTGACGGTTTTCCGCGGACAATAGTACAGGCTGATGCTTTAAGTGAGTTCAGCAGTGTTGATGCAGTAATCAATTTTACAATTACTGATGAGCAGGTTATAAAACGTCTTGCAGGCCGCAGACTGTGTAAAGCCTGCGGGGCGGGATACCATGTCGACACAATAAAACCCAAAAAAGAGGGCATATGTGACAAATGCGGCGGAGAACTCATAATACGGCCGGATGACGCACCGGAGGCTATCAAAAACCGGCTCTCGGTATACTACAAGTCTACTGAGCCGCTTATTGACTATTACAGCAATAAAAACCTTATTAAAGACGTTGACGGCTCCGGAGCGGTTGATAAAGTGATAAAAGATACACGCGCGATTATCGCGTCTATGTAATAATAAAAATCACCGAATTATTCCTCCGGAACATCCTCATTGGTTTCGGAGGATTTTTTTTCAGCCTCAGACAACAGCGACTCTGCCTCGCCATACCAATCGGCATCAGTGATACTTAGAATCTTTTCAGTAATTGAAGGATTATCCGGTCCGGCAGCTGCACCGAGCTTTAGAGCCTTCATACCCTCATCGTAATCCTCTATGTACAGAAGAAGAATCTCCGCTGTTTTCAGATAAATTCTGCTTTTCACCTCCGGCCCCGGACCGGAAACCGGCTGTTCAGCATCCTTCCGATCGCCGTTACCGGCAGACGCCTCTGTATCAGGATCGGTCTTTGTAATCTTCCTGTATGCAAGAACTGCGTCAGCATACTGCTTTTTCATTGAATACATGTCGCCGGCGAGTTCCAGCGCCTCATAATCATCCGGCTGCACCGTAAGCCGAATTTCGAGCCATGAAAGTGCTTCATCAGCGCCCCCCCCGAGGGCCTCGAGGCGTGCAATTCTGAAGACAACTGAACTTTCATCAGGATACAGTTCATAAAGTTCTTTAAACCTTTCAAGTGCGGCAGCATTATTCTCTTGCGTTTCAAGGATCAGCGCTGAATTATAAAGCGAATTCCGGCTGTCGCCGTACTTTTCCAGCACGCTGTTATAAAGCTCAAGAGCGGCAGGATCTTCACCCTTCAAATGAAAAACCCATGCTTTTGTCTCGATAACCAACCTGTTAGACGGATCAGCATCCAGCAGAGCGTCAAGCTGAACTAGGCTCGCATCATATTTTTTCTGGATTATAAGTATCCTGGCAAGGTTGAAGCCGGCCTGCATCAGCCCGGGATCCAGCTGCCTCGCTTTCAGATAAGCTTTTACAGCATCATCAGGCCTGTTCAATTCGGTATATGCATTGCCAAGATTATACCAGGCCTGTGCCGCCTCCTCCGCCGATACCGACGGAGAAGAACTGCAGCTGCTGAAAAATGCGGCCGACGGCAGACTCAGAAATACCAACAGCAGGAAGGTCCCGGACTTTCTTATCATACACCTAAAACTGTTTCTTCGATTTTGCGAACCTGTGCGCGGTATAACTGCGAGATTCCGGCACCGTAATCAGCGATAAGCTGAATAATATTGCGCGGATATTCTTCAGAATCGGACCCGTTCAGCCTGTCTCCGGCGTCGCCGAGACCGGGCATGATATATGCCTTTTCATTGAGTATCGGATCCATCCAGAGAGTGTACACTTTGACGTTGTCAAGAGCCCTGACGATCCGCATCGAACCCTTCAGTGCTGAAATTACATTAAAGAAACTTATAGATTTTGGATTGACGCCCTGATCGAGTATATATTTCACTATGGTAACAAGACTTCCGCCGGTAGCATTCATCGGATCGGCGAATATAAGATCTTTACCGTCGAGTGATTCAAGATCGAAGTATGATTTTTCAAGATCCAGAATATATTCCATATCGCTTTCACGCTTCGAGTCATCCCGGTTAATCTTAAAAAGAGCAAAGGGTGTCTCATAGCCCTGAGAAGAATACTCCTGAATCTCTTTACTCATTATCATAGACGGAAGCAGCGCACCGCGCAGCATAACGCACATAACGGAGTTTTCTATCTTCTGGTCAGCGTCGGGTATTTTATGAACGGCATAATTCTGTACCGGAATATTTACCGGCGTTTTGGTGATCAGATAGTTTTTATCGGATGATGCTCCGCCGTATGCAAGGTTAAAGAGCATCTCGTATGCCCTCTGGATATAATAAAGAAATTCATGGTTTTCAGTTCTGACATCCCTGAGCTTGGCGATCAGTCTTGACGCTTCGCCGTGACTTTCCCTCGGGGTTTTAAATGAATAAACGTTAATGGCAGGCAGCTCCTTTGCAATCTCCTGCATCAGTTCACCCATCGTATTGTATATATTTATCAGCTCCTTTTTGCTGGCTTCACTCTTGTCGGTAAAATTGGATTCACTTATTGTAACAAAATGCTTCATTGCCTGGTCGTAGTACGCATGCATTTTATCAAGATTTTTCTTGTCGCCTTCCGTAAGGTATCCATCGAGATCCGTGGCCTTGAGAATAACTTTACTCATCATATCTCCTCTGTATCAGTTTATACGTAATTGTAACTTAAAAAAAATAAATTTTGGAGCCGATTTATACTGAAAATTAAATAAAAAGATATTACATTTAAAGAAAATCATATCATTTGGAGGAATGATGAATAAGAAAGTTTTATTACTTGTACTTGTCCTGCTTATAGTTGTCACTATGAGTTCGTTTGCTATCGGAATCGGCGCCGCCGGAACATTCGGCTGGAGCGGAACCAGCATGTCAGGCGGATTTCTAACGCTGAAAGTCGATGATTGGCCCCTGCTCGGTCTCGATTTCTCTGGTTACACCAACTATATTCGCCTCGGCGTAACGGCTGACTGGTGGATGGCAAATGAAAACCTGTCCGGCATGCTTAACTGGTACTGGGGAGTTGGCGGATATGGTAGAGTTATATTGTCATCTGCAACATCGTTTGGGGTGGGAGTAAGAGTTCCAATCGGCCTCAATATGTTCATTATCGATCCGCTCGAACTCTTCCTTGAAGCAGCACCTTCTGTGGGTGTAGGCATAGGCAGCAGCTTTGGTCTCGACTGGGGCGTACAGGGAGCTCTCGGCTTCAGATTCTGGTTCTAATCAGAGCCGGATACTGTACTGATTCGAAAGAATTGCGAACCGCTTCACCCGAAGCGGTTTTTTTATGCGAAAATCATTTCAACATCAACCTGACCGCCCGCCGAAACGAAAAATGTAAAAAAAAAGGACTGTTCCGTTATGAAACAGTCCGCAATTGGCATCTCCTAGGGGAGTTGAACCCCTGTTGCCGGGATGAAAACCCGGTGTCCTAACCACTAGACGAAGGAGACACGTAATACACAGGGTGGTTAATCCTGCGGGAGCACCGCCTTTCGGCCCTGCTCCGAATAATAAACCGCAAA
>QKCC01000267.1 GCA_003245835.1 Spirochaetales bacterium
CAGAAAAATCAAAATAAATACTCCGAACCCTTTTGCCGTAAATGTTATGCTGGCTTCAGATTCTGCCTCACAAATTATCGATATTGTCTGCGAAGAACGGGTACCGGTAGTAACTACAGGTGCCGGCAGTCCGGAAAGATTCCTGCCGCAGCTGTTTGCATCAAAAGTAAAAGTGGTGCCGGTGGTCGCAACAGTCAGAGCTGCAGTAAAAATGGAAGCATTGGGCGTACACGCCGTTATCGTCTCGGGAATGGATGGCGGCGGATACATCGGTAATTTATGTACCACATCGCTGCTTCCGCAGGCTGTTGATTCAGTATCGATTCCGGTAATTGCCGCCGGCGGCTTTGCTGACGGACGCGGTTTAGCAGCGGCGCTTTCTCTCGGTGCCGATGGAATACAGATGGGGACCAGATTTTTAACAACGCGGGAATGCAATATCCCTTCCTGGTGTAAAGAAGCCCTGATTAAAGCAGGCAGTGACGACGCCATCATACTGGGTAACAGAATAGGTGCAAAGGCGAAAGTGAGGGTTTTGAGGACTTCAGTCACTGAATCAATTTTAAATTATGAGTCTTCGGAAAATGCAGACCTGCGTATTTTTGAGAATATGATTTCAGAAGCACGTAATCAGGTCTATAAGAATGGTCTGAACGGCACCTTAATCGGAATCGGACAATCCATAGGCCTGATAACCGACGAACCCGCAGTTGATACGCTGGTAAAAACAATAATGAAAGAATCAGGTATCTGATTCTCCCCTAAATTATCGCATAGTCAGAAAAATCCCCCGTCTTCAAACCATCTAATTATGGTGACAGGGGGACTTTCATGAAACATCGAGACTTTACTGTCTGAGACTTTATCGAATGAAATTGGTTCTTACAAATGGCTCAGCTTTGGGCAGTTCAACTATGTCCTTTGCAGCTTCTTTAGTCTTATATAACCAGACCATAGCTTCGGCATGCCGTTTCATAATCTGAATACCCTCTTCATCCTGTGCGACTTCACCTTTCGCACGACCATACATCACCGGTATATACTGCAGCTGCGGAACAATCATCTCGGTAGCACTCATGTACACACGGAGCTGGTTCGTAGTTTCAATCCCGCCGGTTCTTCTTACCACTGAGACGACCGCGCCAATTTTATTTCTAAAATGACCGCCCCAGTAATTCGGAAAAAATGCCCTGTCGAGAAAACACTTCATTGTTCCGGCGATACCAAAATAATAGGTCGGTGATCCAAGTATGATTGCATCTGCTTCACGCATCTTTAATGCGACCTGATTCACACAATCATCCTTAATAACACATTGCTTTTCTTCAGATCCTGCGCAATAGCCGCAGCCCATGCATCCATGGATTAAATCATTCCCGACATGTACTATTTCGGTGTCTGCACCATGTTTTTTAAGCTCATCAGCCATAATACTGAGCGCACAAAATGTGTTGCCGTCTACACGCGGACTGCCGTTAATTGCCAATACTCTCATCATATTACCTTCCTGTTCTTACTTGTGAAAATTTTTGAGTTCATCCCAAATGAGCTTTGATGCACTGTAATGCATAGATAATTTCCCTATTCTTGCCTCAGGAAAATATTGAGTGCCGCCCGGCCATGTATGCCCGCCCCCCTCAATAACATAGAGTACAACCTGGCTTCCGCTTTTTTCAGGCCATTCATATTTAACAACCTTTGTTGTATCACCTTCTACGGTTTGGGGCAATTCAGTTTTAACAGCATCTTCAGCTACATTAAACTGCTCGTTATACCACTTTGCGGCCTCCCAAATCGAAGGCGAATAACCCGTATAACCTTCTATTGGAACGGTAGGATCCGCGTCACCCTGTATCAAAACGATTTTCATCGGAGATGATATTTTGTTTTTCATATAGTCATAGGGTAATGTGCCTGCAACTGCGCCAATCCCGGCAATTTTATCTGAAAGTTCAACAGAAAGACGAATTGACATTAGCGCACCGTTTGATAAACCGCTGACGTACACCCGGTCAGTATCAATGTTATACCTGTCTGCAAAAAGGTCAATTAAAGCACTGATATAGGCTATATCATCAACGCCATTCATATCGTGAATCGCATTTTTTATATTCCATCTTCTATTTGCTGCGCCTACATCCGGGAGATCAAAAAAAGTTAAACCTTCACTCGCCAAATTCCCCTCAGCATCTATGGTAACACAGTTCGGTGCTATCATAACAAACTTCTCAGTCTCTGCAAGAATATCAAATTGACTGTCCTTTAATTGCTGAACAGCTCCAAAGCCCTGCCCGTGAAGCGTAATCATCAGCGGAAGCTTTTCTTCCGCGTGAAAATCAGAAGGAACGTAATATGAGTATAAACGTGAAATACCCTGAAAATTCATACGTGCATCAGATAACACACCAATTTTATCCGGAATAATCTCTGCTGGCATTTGCTCTTCCTTTGAAATTTTATTTTCGGTTGTTTCTTCTATTGCCTCGGCCGTTTTTGATGTATCTGCAGATGCTGCTCCGTCTCTTGAAGAACTATTGCCGCAACCGGTAAGCATTACTCCTATGCAAAGAAACGGGATAAGAAATTTCTTTTTCAAAATACACCTCCTGCTTTTTGATATGCAGTTTAATTTATATCGCACCCTTTTTTTGAAGCTCTTCATAATTTTCTTTCGAAAGTCCAAGCATTCCTAAAAATATCTCATCATTATCAGCACCAATCGGGCGGCCTGTAAATTTGATTTTACCGGGTGTTTTGGACAGCTTCGGAACTACGTTCTGAACTGCAATCTCGCGATTCAATTCTTCATCAAAAACTTTTACAAGACTCTCACGGGCCCACATGTGAGGATCTTCGTATATGTCTTTTGCGGAATATATGGGTCCATGCGCAACTTCATGTTTCAGGAGAACTGCATCCAGCTCATCCATTGTCATAGTCTTAGCCCAATCAGCAACAATTTTATCAATATCGTACCGGTTTTCGACTCTTGCATCGTTGGTACAATATTTGGGATCATCAGCCAGGTCCTCACGATTCATCGCAGCACATAACCGCATCCACATATTGGGGTTTCCCAGAATAGCCATGTATTTGCCGTCCTTTGTCAAATACATGTTATTGGGAGCGGCACTCGAGTTCATATTTCCTTCACGCTCTTTCACTTCACCGGTCACACTGTAATTCACCATAAAATCTTCCATGATTCTAAAGAGCGAATCATACAAGGCAAGATCAATCAGCTGACCTTCACCAGTGCACTTTTTATGATAAAGCGCCAGCATAATTGAATAAGCACTTGCAATTCCCCCTATACCGTCCGCAATCCAGTTACCCGAAAAACTTGGCGCCCGATCCTTCCAGCCTGTATAATAGGTAAGCCCGGCAAAACCTTCTGCAACTCTGGCAAATCCCGGTCGTTCAGCATAAGGTCCACTGCGTCCGTAAGCCGTAAAACTCAACATGATCAGATCAGGTTTTATCCGTACCAAATCTTCATAATCAATTTTAAACCGCTTTAATGTCTGCGGTCTGAAATTTGTTACTACCACATCTGCCCATTCTACGAGTCTATACAGCAGCTCAACTGCTTCTTCATAATGAAAATCGAGTGTTATATGCCGCTTATTTCTTCCGAGCAATTTACTGACTAGTGAAATTTCATCGACTCTCGGCAGCGAGGCTCTTGCCGGATCGCCCTTTTTCCATTCCACATGAATTACATCTGCACCGAATTCACTCAGAAAGGTAGCCGACATCGGCGCAGCAAACATCGTAGCAATATCAAGTATTTTAACGCCTTTTAAAATTTCTTCCGACAAAAAATGCCTCCTAAACGTCACTGAACTTCAATTCGAGCTAAAATCCTTTACTGAATTTGGCTTCTCTTTTTTCCAAAAATGCTGTCATACCTTCGTGCTGATCCTCAGCAGCAAAACATAACCCGAACATAGTGTTTTCATATTCAATGCCTGCACTGAGGGTTAATTCTTCACTTTGCCGTATACACTCTCTTGCGTATTTGACCGCCAGCGGGGCATTTTTTGTGATTTTTTTAGCCAAAACCAAAGCAGCCGGCATCAATTCATCCTTTGGAACAACCTGTGTAATCAATCCTATTTTCAGAGCCTCATCCGCGCCGATAATTTCCCCTGTTAAAATAAGTTCCAGTGCTTTTTGAGTTCCAACAAGTCTCGGCAGCCGCTGTGTTCCCCCGCCTCCCGGTATTACGCCGAGAGAGACCTCCGGCAGTCCGAATTTTGCATACTCGGATGCAAGTCTTAGATCGCACGCTAAAGCGAATTCGCAGCCGCCGCCCAGCGCATAGCCATTAATTGCTGCTATGAATATTTTATTCGACTTTCTCATTTTAACGTACAGGTTTGTAGTATCTTCAGCATATTTTCTGGCTGCTTCAGCACTCAGGCCCGACATATAGGCAATATCACCGCCTGCAATAAATGCTTTACCCTCGCCTGTAAATATAATGATTCTGATCTCGTTTTTTTTCTCTAATTCATCGAGCAAATCCGAGAGTTCATCTATCATTATATCGGAAAGAGCATTCAGCGAAGCAGGATTGTTCAGCTTGATAATACAGATCTGATCGTTTGTTTCAACTAAAACGGTCCGGTAATTCATACTGCCTCCTTAGTAAATATAGCCTACTTTTTTTGCATTAAATGTAAGTTCATCCCTGAAATCCGGATGCGCAATGCTGATAAGCTTTTTAGCCCGTGTCGGAATATCGCAGAACTGCAAATTTACACAGCCGTATTCAGTTACGATATGCTGAACTTCAGCTCTTAACGATGTGACAATACTGCCGGGATCAAGGTTCAGTACGATCCTTGATTTACGCCCCTCTTTGGTATTTGCAACCGATGACACTGCTATGAATGACTTCCCGCCTTTCGACATAGTAGCGCCGCGAATATAATCCATTTGTCCGCCGCTCCCCGAATACTGTCTGAAGCCGATGCTTTCGGAAGCAAGCTGTCCGGTAAGATCTATCGATAGGGCATTATTAATCGACATCATATTGTCATTTGCCATTATATTGGAAATGTCATTTACAAACTCGTAGGGAGCAAAATAGACTCTGGGATTTCCACTTATGAAATCGTATTGTTCCTGTGACCCCAGCGCAAACCCTGCGACAGAGCGGCCCGGCATAAAAGTCTTTCTGCTGTTATCTATTATACCCTCTTTCTGCAGCGCTGCCATTGATTCAGTGTACATTTCACTGTGAACTCCAAGATGTTTTTTGCTTCTGAGCCCGTAACCGACTGCATTGGCCAGGCCTCCAATCCCGAGCTGAAAGCATGCACCGTCGGGAATTCTGTCCACTATAAACTCAGCGATCTTCTTTTCTTCTACGGTTGCTGTACTTCCGGGTAAATACGCAACAGGTTCATTTCCATGGACAAAGGCTGATATTTCAGTTATGTGCAGGTCATGCTCAGAACCATAAACGCGGGGAAGTCCCGGTGTAACCTGGGCAATAACTTTTTTGGCAAATCTTTTTCCTGCAGGTGTGAAACCCATGGGTCCAATGTTGCAAAACCCTTTTTCATCGGGCGGCGTCATCGGAATAATGGCGACATTCGGCTGAACATGTTCCATGTATCTGCCGTAATTGCGGAAGTGCATAGGCACAAAAGTAACGCTTCCGGCTTTTGCCCCCGCTCTTTCTATTGCACCGCCAAAAAAACACTTATATCTCAATACATCTTCGGTTAAAGCTGAATCCTGAAAATTGATATCACCTATCAGCATATTTCCATGAAGCGTCAATCCTTTCAAATTGCCTTGTTTGGCCGTATCGATTAATGCTTTTAAAGTTTCAGTTGCCGTGGTTAATCCTCCGACAAAAATATGATCGCCATTTGCAACATGCTGCTTTACAGCATCACTTGCCGACATGCTCTTTTCTGAATATTCCTTTTCCCAACTCATATACTACTCCTAAACGTGAAAATTTAATCACGATCGTATTATTTTCAGTTAAACTGCAATTATTATTTAGAAAACCGGAGATCCGGGTTGACTTCCCTGGTACCATCCTCATGGTAAACATAGAAGCCCTTTCCGGTTTTCTTTCCGAGCCAATTCATACGAACCATATTCCGCAGCAGGCCTGTCGGACGATACTTGGAGTCTCCTGTTTCAGCAAAGAGAACTTCCATTACTGCCAATTCAATATCTATACCAGCCATATCTATCAACTCCAAAGGACCCATCGGGTGATTCAGACCGTACTTCATCCCTATGTCTATATCTTCAACTGTGCCGATACCGGCTTCAAGCAGTCCAATGGCTTCGTTAATCATCGGATCCAGCATTCTGTTAACGATAAATGCCGGACTGTCTTTTGAAACAATACAGGTTTTGCCCAGAACCCCTCCAACCATTTTGGCTATATCGACTGTTTCCTGGGAGGTCGCGATGCCTTTAACTATTTCAAGCAGCTTCATAAGCGGCACCGGACTGAAAAAATGCATCCCCACAAATCGGGATGGATTTTTTACAACAGATGCAATTTCAGCGATCGAAATTGAGGAAGTATTTGTCGCAAAAACAGTATCTTCTCCGCATATTCCGGACAACTCTGCAAAAATTGATTTTTTAACTTCTGCTTTTTCCAGGGCAGCTTCAATTATCAGATCCGCACCAACCGCTGACTTTAAATCTGCAGATAAGCTCAATCTGGCTATTGCTTCATTTCTCTCAGATTCTGTCATTTTCCCTTTACTGACATTTTTATCGAGCATGCGTTCAATTCCCGCTTTGGATTTTTCCAAAACAGTCATAGACAAGTCATTCAGCGTTACATTCAGTCCTGCTGTAATTGCTGTCTGCGCAATTCCGGACCCCATAAAACCGCCGCCTACTACAAATATATTTTCAATTTTCATTTTCATTTCCTTCTCCTTATTTAACAAAGCTCATAAATTACTGCGATTCCCTGCCCGCCGCCGATGCAGAGGGTTTCAAGCCCATACCTGCAGCCGCGTCTTGCCATCTCACTCATCAGCGTAACTGTTAACCGTGCACCGGTGCATCCCGTCGGGTGTCCCAGGGCGACCGCGCCTCCGTTAACATTTACCTTACTCATATCAATTCCGAGTTCTCTTACACAGGTGAGCGCCTGAACTGCAAATGCTTCATTAAATTCAAACAAACCAATTTCTTCCATTTTAATGCCTGTTTTTTTCAGAAGCTTTCTGACAGCATATATTGGCGCAGCTCCCATTTCCTTCGGATCATATCCGACCGATGCAGCTCCGATATATTTCACGATTGGCTTTAATCCGTATTCATCAGCTTTTTCTTCCGTCATTATCATCACCGCGGCGGCACCATCATTTAAAGGAGAAGCGTTGCCCGCTGTTACAGTGCCGTCTTTAACAAATGCCGGCCGCAGTTTTTCAAGATCTTCTATTGTTAATCCGCCTCTGTAAGTTTCATCATGATCAAAAACCTTAACTTGACCGCCTCTTTGAGGGATATTAACAGGGACAATATCTTTATCAAATTTACCTGCAAGCCACGCGCTTTCTGCTTTATGATGTGACAAAAGCGCAAACTCATCCTGTTCTTCTCTTGAAATGTTGTAGCGCTTTGCAAGATTTTCAGCGGTTACACCCATGTGTCCGCCGACGATAGGATCGAGTAAGCCGTCTTCAAACAAACCATCCCTGACAGTCTGCCCATGCCCCATCCGGTAGCCTTGCCTGGCATCCAAAAGGTAATACGGAACTCTCGACATGCTCTCCATTCCGCCGGCTAAAACAATCTCGTTGTCGCCCGTTTGAATGGACTGAGCGCCTAAAACTATGGACTTCAAGCCCGTACCGCAATTCTTCATAGGAGTAAAAGAAGGTACACCTTCCGGCAACCCGCCATAGATAGAAGCCCATCGTGCGGGGTTTGCATTGTTTCCAGCCTGAAATTGATTTCCTATGATTACTTCATCAACCGCATCACCAGGTAAACCAGTACGACTCATTACTTCCTTCACACATTCTGCGGCTAAATCATATGCTTTTATATCCTTCAGGCTTCCCTGAAAACTGCCAGTCGCTGTCCGGACACCTTCTACTATTACACAATCTTTCATTGTTGCCATTTCATTACCCACCTTCTAATATTTTTGATTCATATAACCAACAATCATCCTGTAGGATTTCATTGAACCTGAATCATTCCGCATATGTATGTAGCAAGTATTATGCCAATTGAATTATTATTCATTTTACATACCGTTAATCTTTTCAACGACATGAGGCCGGAAATATGTTATGATACAAATAATGCAAACCAGTGGAGATACATGCAACTTTGGATAAGATGTCTTTTTACGAAATGATACTGGATAATATTTCACACGGAATTTATGTGCTGGATGATGTTGGAAATTATCTTTTTGTTAACAGTGCCTACCTGCAGCTTTTGAATATGCCTAAAAGTACTTTACTAGGTTACAATGTTTACGAATTTTTACGAACCAAACAAATAAATATTTCTATAGCTGATATTGTTTACCGCGAAAAACGCAGAGTCGTTATGTTTCAGGATGTTTATGATACTCAAAAATACGGACGGAAAACTTTCAGACTTTTAGTTGAATCCGTCCCGGTTTTCAATAATGAGGGAAAGGTACAGAATATTATTTCCACCGTCCGCACCCTGGATGCAATGGAAGTTTTGTACAGTGAAGCCAGTGATAACAAGACTATTACACAATTAACTCCCCTGGAAACAAAGATGGGAGACCAGGATGCCATTATAGCAGCCAGCCCTTCCATGCGGGATGTATTATCTGTAGCGACTATAGTCGCTACTGTAGATTCGGCAATATTAATCAGCGGCGAATCCGGAACCGGCAAGGAAGTTATTGCACACTACATACATCAGCAAAGTCCCAGAAAAGATCATAAGATGGTTATCATCAACTGTGCATCACTTCCGGCAAGTCTGCTTGAGGCAGAGTTATTTGGGTATGAAAAGGGCGCTTTTACCGGTGCTTTACCGGGTGGAAAAAAAGGGCTGATTGAAGAAGCAAACAAAAGCAGCCTGTTTTTGGATGAAGTTAACTCCCTTCCCCTCGATCTTCAGGGAAAGCTGTTAAGAGCTATAGAAAGCAAGACGATTCAGCGCGTCGGTTCAACCAAGACAATTGAAGTAGATTTCAGATTGATAGCGGCTACGAACGAAAATCTGGCTAACCTGGTAAAGGAAAAAAGGTTTAGAGCTGACTTATATTACAGATTGGATGTTATTCCAATCCTTTTACCCCCTCTACGTGATCGAAAAGAAGATATTATTCCATTGGCGAATCATTTCCTTTATTACTTCTGCAAGAAGCACAATAAATCAAAGGCTTTTACTCAGAATACGTTATCCAGTATGATGAGGTATGATTGGCCGGGCAATGTTCGTCATTTAAAAAACTTTGTAGAAAGATCTGTAGTTGTGAGCATTGGTGAAGAAATTGAAATTTCTGATGTTGAGCATGTTATCGGCGGAAGAAGTATCAGATCCGAGCAGACTAATTATAACCGTTTAAATACCGGCAACGCCCGTCCGTCCGAATCAAGATTCTTTCATTTACTCGAGGATGGTGTTTCACTGGATGAATATATGGAGCAGTGTGAAAAGGATTACCTTGCATTCGCTCTGAAAAAATACACTAATACATATAAAACTGCCGAAGCATTGGGAACAACCCAGTCGACAATAATGCGCAGAAAGAAAAAGTATTCTTTGTAGCTATTTAATTCATATTTGACTTTTCAAAATCGCTTTTTAAACCAGAATTGATTTAAAAAGCAGGTTTGAATTATTCGCTGAATCATTAATATTATTATTTTTAATTTAATAGCGGCCGAATCAAACAAACTATATTTCAAATTTTAAGGTAAATGCTGAAGCTGTTTATACAACTGGGCCGATTGAACATTTCAATCGGCCCATAAGAAAAGTTTCAAAAATCCGAAAATGGGACTCATTTCATTTCCGGCTGATGTTACTTTCCAAAAAAATGAAACGCCTGCAGCTGCCTCATTTTTTTATTTTTTATAACAAAGACATTTATAATTTTGTGTTTTAATTGATCATCCCGTAAGCCGTCTGAGACAGTTTAGAAAAAACACTATAACTAAATGAAGGCACACGCTGTACCATCATCGTAATTGTCAATTCATTATCGGGATCAATATAGGCCTGAGTACCGGCCCAGCCTCCCCAGCCGTATGAACCCGGGTTTAAATACGGTAGGGAATTTGTCAAAGTTTTCGCAACTCTGCACATTAAACCCCAGCTGGAACTGCCGGTTGGATTGATTGTCCGTTTCAAACTGTTAAACTGCCAGTCTGTCAGATGATCCTGCCGCATTAATTCAAGCGTATTTTTACCGATAATTCGTTTGCCGTCATGGACACCGCCGTTAACCATCATCTTCTGGAAAGCAGTAAAATCATCCAGAGTTGAAAAAAGAGCCCCGACAAAATGTTCGTTTGTACTGCCTTCACTATGAAGAATATTGTAAGCGTTCGTATCATAGGGAACGATATTTGCCGGGTTGCTGTAATCATACAGAACTGCCAGTTTGTCCAGCATCTCTGCTGTCGGGCGATGGCAGGTATTTTCCATTCCCATTGGTACAAAAATTTCTTCTTTTAAATATTCACCGAAACTCTTATGCGTAATTGCTTCAAGCAGGCCCGCAATCACATCTGAGCTTGGTCCGTACAGCCATTCTGTACCCGGTTCAAAAGCGAGCGGTATAGACGCAATTGCCTCAAGCATTTGCTTACTGGTTAAGTTGGGAGTTCTGGAAGCCTTATTCAATATCTCATCAGCAAAAGCTCTTGCATCCTGAAAATGTCTAGGATAATCAAAAACAACTGTCTGTATTTGATAAGAGATTCCTGATGTCATCGTGAACAGGTGCCTTATGGTTATAGGATTTTTGGCAGGAACCAGCTTGAGGTTTCCCGCTTCATCATACGAAATTACTTTCATGTCTTTAAACATAGGCAGGTATTTACTGATTGGTTCATCAAGTGAAAAATAACCTTGTTCAAAGAGCTTAAGAACTGCTACCCCGGTAATAATTTTGGTCATAGAAAAAATTCTAATTAGATTGTCGCATGTAAACGGGATCTTTTGTTCTTTATCCGCATAACCAGCTGCTCCTCTGAACAAGTCTTTCCCTTTATGCGTTATCCGGGCTGAGATGCCGACACTTTCCAGACTCTCGACTGACTCTTTTAAAATTCTTGAAAAAACATCCACTATGAGGCCTCCGATTGCAAAAAAAACTAGTGTACCAGACCGCCTGTCATTAACAGACGGTCCGGTTAAAAAATCTACTTAGCCATTACTTCTTCAAGTGTTTCGTACGTTCTTGTACTCAGCATTACTCCTGTAGGCGTACCGTTGATATTTTCGACAACATATTCGGTGAAAGAAAGCTTGGTTACACCCAATCTCTCACCGTTGGCATACGTGTAATAACCATATGCACTTAAATCTTTAAAACTGGCTTTTTCCATAGCTATTCTGTAGTTGTCCCAATTTAAAGCCATTTTGTCCTTATCCATAATCTCAAGTCCCTTAACCAGAGTCATGGCTGCAACATAACCAACACGGGCGTAGAGGTTATTTTTATAGGATTCGAGCGTCTCTGCTGACAGATCTTTATTATATGTCAGTGCATCATCCATATCAGCAAGCATTTCTTTGGCATCAGGTGATGAATATTCTGCCCAGGTCGTTGCGTAAATCGGCCTTCCTTTTTTGTATATCTGAGGAGAATAAGACTGAGGAGTTGATACGCCGTAATAACCTACATAAGGTACTTCCCAACCGGCATCGTCCATTGCAGCAACTATAGCTTTTGAGTTGGTTATTGTATTGATCAGAACCTGAGCACCGGCTTTTTTCAATTTCTCTATAGAAGCTAAATATGTTGCAGGAGTTACATTTTCGATTAATAACCTGTCTTTTACACCCTCAAGCTCAGCCTGTTCCAGAATACCCTGTGTGGTCGTTACGCTGCCTTCCCCTGTACTCTGAAAGACTGCAATCTTGGCATCACTCGGCAGTTTTTCGTTCTTATTCGGTCCGAATAAAGATTCATGCAGAATACGCGCAAGTATGAACTTACCGTCCAATTCGTTCATAGGCTGAATAGGAAAAATAACGCTGCTTGAATCGTGACCGGCATATACTGAATTCAAACCGGATACAATATTAACTGCCGGAATGCCTTTTTCTTTAATATAATCCAGGCTCGGCCCGACATTGTTGCCGCCTAAAGCATTGAGAGCAAAAACTTTGTCTTCTTCAACCAGTTTTTCTACTAATGCTTTTCCTGTTGCTGCATCATAACCATCATCATAATGAACAAGAGTGATCTGTCTGCCATTGATCCCGCCGTTTGCATTTACTCTGTCAAAAACTGCTTTCATCGTGTCTACAATTGGTACACCGATGAATGCATAAACACCAGTATTGGCCATTGTACATCCGATAAGGATTTCTGTATCTGTAACGCCCTGAGAAACTGCTTCAGATGGTGCCTGTTTGCCAGGTGCAGCTGAAGTATCTTTTACCTCAGGCTGTCTGCTGCAGGCAGCTGCTGTCAGAATCAGTAAAGATATCAACACTAGTGAAATTCTCTTCATTAAGTCCCTTTTCATGTTATAACTCCTCCTTTTTAAGTTCCTGTCCATGTTATGGTTCCTCCTAAAAATATATATATTGGGATGCCGCCTCACAGCGGCAATGAAAAGCTGGTTTAATTCAAAAGCTAGCTTTTCTTTTTTCCCAAATATGCACTTATTAAATTTTCATCTGCAATCAACACCTGACTTTCACCCTGCGACTTGATTTTACCCAGCTCCATCACATACGCATAATCTGCTATCAACAACGATTGCCGCGCATTCTGTTCCACCATTAAAATTGTCATTCCTTCAGATGCTATTTTTTTAATAGCTTTAAAAATATTGTTTACAATCAGCGGTGCAAGACCCAGGGAAGGTTCATCCAGTAAAAGCAGCCGGGGGTTCATCATCAGCGCACGGCCGATTGCAAGCATTTGCTGCTCACCGCCGGAAAGTGTGTTTGCCTGCTGCCTGCGCCTTTCCGCCAAAACCGGAAAAAGCTCATAAACCTGATCATAATTTCTTTTTATCTGGGCCCGTGATTTCAGCTGATATGCGCCGATTGCCAGATTTTCTTCAGTCGTTAAACCGGTCATAATCAGACGGCCTTCAGGCGACTGGCTGATACCCAGGTGAGCAATCGTATATGGTTCTTTATTCTTAATATCATGACCTTCAATCAGTATTTCACCGCTGGCGGCCTTAACCATCCCTGATATTGTCCGCAACGTCGTCGTTTTACCTGCACCGTTTGCACCAAGTACCGTAACAATTTGCCCTTTAGGGATTTTCATATCAATTCCTTTAATAGCTCTTACGACGCCGTAGTCAACTATTAAATTCTTGATTTCAAGTACATAATCCATTAGTTTTCATCCTCCTTCATGCCCAAATATGCTTCCTGCACAAGGGGATTTTGCTGAATTTCTTCAGGAGAACCCATAGCCAAAAGCTTTCCGAAAGAAGTTGCGCATATGGTATCACATACATTCATAACCAGGTTCATATCATGCTCTACCAAAAATATTGTACATTTATAATCATCCCTGATTTTTCTGATGATTTCTGTTAATTCCTCGGTTTCTGCATCATTTAATCCGGCTGCCGGTTCATCCAGAATAATCAACCTGGGTTTTGTCATTAAAGTCCTCGCCAGCTCCACCTTTTTCAATACTCCGTACGGCAGGCCCTTAGGCTGCTGCATCATGTACTCAGTGAGATTTAACCTGGCCAGTATTTCTCTTGCCATTTCAATATTTACAGATTCTTCATTGAGTAAAGCTCTTGTTCTAAAAAACTGATCAAACAAACTCGATCTGTATGAAATGTGGCTTCCAATCAACAGGTTTCCGATTACAGGTAAACCCAGCACCAGTTCCAGGTTCTGAAAGGTTCGGGCAATACCCGTTTTAACAATGTCATGTGTTCTGTATTCTACCAGATCGATAATATTGCCGAACCTGTCCCGGTAAAAAGCGTTACCGCCTGTCGGCTTATAAAACTGGGTAATACAGTTAAACAAAGTCGTTTTACCCGCACCGTTCGGGCCAATCAACCCGAATATCTCACCCTCTTTAATATCGAAACTGATATCATCAACTGCTTTTACAGATCCGAAATGCATTTTTAAATTCTGGATCTTCAGAATAGTTTCTTTTCCAAACGCTTCTTTGCTTATATGGGGAGAGTCATGAAGGTGCCTGGAAGCATGATCAAACTTAAATTTCGCTTTAGCTTTTTGCTTGTTAAGCCTGCTGTTCAGTGCATTGACCTTATTTTTTTTGTCTGAATCCAACTGCGACTTTACGGATTCAAAAGCAGCTAATTCCCTGCTTTCTGCGGCTTTAAACCTTTTAACGGCTTCCTCGTCAGCTTTTGAGTCCAAATTCTGCGGATATTTGCGTTCAAGATCAATTTTATATTTTGCCAATGCAGCATCCAGATCATTAAGGCTCTTTTCACGATTGGCATTTGCCTGCGCATTGCCGGATTTGTTCGCACGTATAAAAACCTGTTCAACTGCACGTCTTTTTAATTCAAAATCTGAAAGATATTTTTTCAGTTCTCTATCTGCTCTCCAGGAATTAACCTCTGCCTCAGGTGCCGCTGCAATTTCGAGCGGAAGCAACCGCTTCCTCAACTTCAAATCGATTTTCGCTAAAATCTTTTCATTTTTTTTATCGATGTCAGCAGCAAAAACTTCGGGATATTTTTCAAAGAAAATCAATTGATCATATGCTTTATCCCGCTTTTTTATAGTCAATCGTTCAAAAAGCTTATCGATCGATGCCATATTTATATACCCTCCGTTTCACAATAAGACTTTTGAACCCTATACTTATGCTGTCAAGGAACTTCATTAAACCGCCCGGATATTTTACGATGATTAGAATGATTAGGATTCCGCTGAAAATTAATGATGCGCTCGAGTTTTTCGTAAAAAATGTTATATTTTTCAGCACAGCTAAATCCAGGCAGAAAATTATAAAAGCACCCAAAATTGAACTTATCGGTTTGACATGGCCCCCAAGTATTACAACGGCAAGAATATTCAGTGATAATTGTAAATTCCATGAGAATGCGCTTGCTGATGATATCGAACTGATGTATAAGGCTCCTGCAATCATTGCATATTCCGTTGCGATTACAAAAGCCAGGATCCGGTACTTCAAAATACTTATTCCCATAGCCTGAGCAAGCGATTCACTGTTGCGCATTGCCATCATTGCTCTGCCGGTTGGACTGTTAATAATATTGATTGTTACCAATATTATTAACAACATGACTCCCAGCACTACAAAGTAAACCGTTTCTCTGTTCAGGGCAAAAACAGCAAATAACTCCGGGAAAGGCACTTTTGTTAATCCGGAAGCACCACCGGTAAAACTGTTCGGTCTTGAAAAGAATTCATTAAGCAGAAATGCAAGCGCCATTGTAATAATCAATAAATGCACTTTGGTTGCCCTCAGTGAAATGAACCCTACAACGATCCCTATTACAACTGCAACTATCATAACGGCAATAAGAACAAAACCATATGGTAATATAAATGCCTTCAGGATATTACCTGCAATATATGCACCCAGGCCGATGAAAGCTGCAGTTCCCAAAGAAATCAACCCGGCCATTCCAATTAAAATACTTAGCCCCATTGCTGCAATTGCATAAATCATGGTTAGACTGATTGCCTTGCTTAAAGTAAGACTGACTATCCCGTCACCAAACATAAATGACAACTGTGTAGCAATCAAAACAGCTGCTAAAATGATGTAGCCGAACATAGGATGTTTAGTCACCGAGCTGACTATAACTTTTCGATTTTTCTTTTCTAGATTCCTGTATTCATATTTCATGCTACACCTTCTGTATCGTGGCTTTGGCAAACAAGCCTTTCGGTTTTACAAGTATCACTAAAAGAATCGCGACATACATTAATGCATTAGACCAAAGCCCGCTCATTAATGAAAAGATAATACTTGCCATGGGTATCAGTATGGCCCCTAAAACAGGACCATAAAATGATGAATATCCGCCGAGTACAAATGCCAACAGTGCTTGTGACTGCAGACTTGCAAGCATATCGATACTGACATTTGTAGTTTGTGAAGCATAGAATATTGCAGAAAGTGCGCCGCAGGCAGCTGAAACAGCCCAGCTTATGGCAGTTATAGTATTTGTATTAATGCCCATCATGGAAGCAACCTGCCTGTTTGATGCTGTGCCTCTTACACCAAGACCCCATTTAGTCAGGTTTAACATCGCAAAAATTAAACCGACAACACCAAACGATACAGCAAAAATAAACAGGCCATTCTTTGTAACAATAAATTCTGTGCCTAATAGATTAAAACTTATGTTCCCTGAAAAATAACGTCCAAATTCGTACGGAATCATGCCGAATATCAATGGAATAAAAGCATTAAAAAGTATTATCAATCCCAGGGTAATCATTACCCTTCCTGAGTCGTCTACTTTTGCCCGTCTGATAATTACCGCATCAATAATAAAACCTATCATAAACCCGACAATTACGCCGGCGATAGTTCCTATCCATAGATTAGGCACAACTTTCATAATCGTGAACGCCGCCGCAAAAGCACTCGTTGTGGCGGCAATACTTTGGGCAAAATTAGTTAAATTTGCTGTCTTATAAGTTAATGCCAACCCCAATGTAGATAGCGCAAGTACGCCAATATAGTAAAAATTATTCAATAGTATCTGGAAGAAAACTGCCATTTCACTTCTCCGTTTCATTTCTCCAATTTGTCAAATATCTTAACATATAAACTTCGTATTCCCTCTACCAATACGGTTTATCTTCCTATACTCTATTATTCCGCATATTGCCGTCGCAACTAATCGTCCAGTTATACCTATCCACTGTTCTCCCTTTTATTCCAGAATTATCTGGTATTTTCAACTTAATCACCCTTCCTTATAATTTCTAATGATCAGTATTCTAACAGATCATAATACATACATTATTATTGCAATATCCATGCCACTTACTATCGTTATGTTCACTTTTCTGACAAAGCCTCTTTTCAAAATGCAATACTGTACTGTGATGCTGTTTAAAAAGGTTCAGCCCAGGGGGCTATATTGGACAACCAAACGCTGAATGAAGTTTTTAAGAATACCAACAACATGAAGTAAAAGGAATTGGTATGGAAATTGCCTGTATAAGACTATGAATCCGGCTCAATATAAATAGAATTAGAGGTAAGCGGCTGCTTAATATTTAAAATCTGTAAATTGATAGATAGTTTTGAACATTTTTGCATATAAACAAAAAACATAAGTCGCAACTGACTTAAAGAATCGATTCCATAAGTCATTTTCGGTTTATTTACAAATATGAATGATCACCGGATTTATAATGTGTTCTGTTTTACTTGATTAAATTTAATTTACAAAAAAAAGCAGTAAACCCGAAAATTTACTGCTGTATTTCCTTATCTTGTAAGGATTTAGTAGTGGGCGACATAAGATTCGAACTTACGACCCCTTGCGTGTCGAGCAAGTGCTCTAACCAACTGAGCTAGCCGCCCCCATAACTATGTAGCTATTATATAAAGAATTGCATTGATGTCAATATGATATCGAAGATTTAGAAGTTACAGTCTCACTCACACCCCTCATTACGTTCAATGCCAACTCCGGCAATTGCTGCGAGTATTTTTCCCCGTTCCAATTCTTCCTGACCGCATTCAAGAACCTTTTCTCCATCGAACATTACAATTACACGATCTGCACACATCATAACTTCATCGATCTCGTAAGAAACAATTAAAACTGTTAGTCCTTTCTCTGATAGTTCTTCTATTACTCTATATATCTCTGCTTTTGCATGCACATCTACACCGCGTGTAGGTTCGAGCAGCATAAGAAAATCAACATCATTATCAAGCCAGCGTGCAAAACATGCTTTCTGCTTGTTTCCCCCTGAAAGGAATTTGATCTGAGTATCATAGGATTCCGTCTTAAGAGTTGTTTCGCGTATACCTTTCTCTGCAAGCTGAATCTCCCGGGTAAGGTCAATGTAGCCAAATTTTGTCAGCTTTTTAATGGTTGGAAGTGATATATTATCCTTAACTGATTGAGGGTGCAGGATTCCGTCTTTATCACGATTAGCTGAAACAAACCCAATTCGCTTCCTGAGTTTATATTCCGGTCCCTTCCTTAATGAAAGTTCTTCGCCTTTGTAAAATACTTTGCCGATAGCTCCAGGTTCAAGACCGTATACCGCATTAGCTATTTCTTCGATTCCGGAACCTCTCAATCCCGTCATAACAAGTATTTCACCTTTTCTTATAGAGAAATTAACATCTTTTAGCCGCTCACCGAGGTTCATATCTTCAACCGTAATTATTTCTTCCCCGATATGATGTTTCTCCGGTTTTATAAAGTCTTTCAAATCTTCACCAATCATCGACTTTACTACAACCGATTCGGAAGTCTCACTGATCTTATATGTGTCTATTCTGCGGCCGTCTCTCATGACAGTCACTTCATCTGCTATCCCGAATATTTCAGGCATATGATGAGATATATAGATTATTCCAATATTCTCGGCCTTTAATCTTTCTATAAAATCGAACAGCTTTTCTTTATCTTTTTCGGACAGTGCGGAAGTAGGTTCATCCATTACGATAAGCCAGGAATCAGTCATTAATGATCTGATAATCTCAATAAATTGCTTTTGCCCGGAGTTCAGCTCATTGACAAGCATATTCGGACTAAGACAAAGTTCAAATTTTTCAAGTAATACATTAACCTGTCTGTCCATTTCTTTATAATCCAGGAATGGACTTCGCCCTTTATATAATTCCCGGCCAAGAAAAATGTTTCTGCTTATACTCAACTCATTAATCAGCGAATATTCCTGGTGAATAATACTTATTCCGTGGGTTCTTGCTTCTATAGGATTTGCAATATCAATGGGTTTTCCATTAAGGGTGATCTGCCCCTCATCTTTTATATGAACACCGCCAAGCACATTGATTAGAGTAGATTTACCCGCTCCGTTGAGACCAACGAGGGCATGCACCTCTCCGCTCCTGCATTCAAAATCAACATTATTAAGGGCCTGTGTACTGAAAAAATGTTTTGAGATCCCTTCCATCTTTATCGTATTTACGCTCATTATAACTCTGACTCCTTATTCCGCAGAACGATTTTTCTGAACCTGATCAAGAACTACCACTATCAGCAAAATCAGTCCCTTGGCGACGGACTGAAAATAGGGATTTGCACCTGTTAAAATCAGACCATTTATAATAATTCCGTAGAATATAACACCAATGATAGTCCCGATAAGACTCCCCTCACCGCCTGCCATGCTCGTGCCGCCCATGACGACCGCAGTAATCGCATCAAACTCCAGATTTAAACCGGCCCAGGGCTGTCCGGAGGAAACTCGGCCGATAGTAATTATCGAACTGATTCCAGCCAATATTCCGGACAACACATATACATTCAATAAAACTAAGTTTACATTTCGGCCTAATAAATACGCTGCTTTTATATTTGATCCTACTGCAAAAACATCCCGGCCGAAACTATGCCTGTTGAGCAGGCTCTTTATAAAGAGGAAAACAAGAATATCAAATACTATTACAATCGGGAAAGGCCCAAAACTTGTTTTGCCAAGCCATAAAAATACCTCGTTTGTAACCGATATGGCATCAGCTTTGTATAAAACAAGAGATAACCCCCGCGCGAGCGCCATAGTTGCCAAGGTTATCATGAATGGGCTGAGATCAAGCTTTCCGACAAAAAATCCATTTATAAAACCAATTGCAGCTCCCGCAGCAATTGTGACTAAAGCAGCAAGAATTGGACTGCCTGTTGCCTGAAGAGTCAATACGCCTATTGCACCCGAAAAAGCAACATTTGAACCTACAGATAGATCTACTCCGCCTGTTATGATAATAAATGTCATTCCCATACTGAGTAGAAACAGGACAGAAATGCTTCTAAGCAGTATTCCTATATTTACCAGAGATAAAAATTTCGGATTAATAAAACTAAAGAATGCTGAGACTATAATTATCAACCCAATTAAAAAAAGATACCTGATATTTTTACTTCCATTAATCCGGAATTTTCCTTTGAAGCCTTCTTTACTCAATTCCATATTCATTTGTCCTTAGCAGTTGATTAAGAGAGATGAACAGCAGAACTGTTCATCTCTCCATGAAGAGTGAACTTATTTTACTGAATCTGGACCGAACTCAAGATAGCCTTTTTCTGCAACTTCAAGAGCTTTATCCACCATGTAAACTTCGATATTTTTGGGAAAACCATTCGCTAAAACTTTCTTATAAACTTCTTCGGTCATTACGGGCGGAGTGTAAAAGTCGATAACTTTATCCACCGGCATTCCGTGGGTGACTTTATAAGCAGTCTGTACGAAGGCCCAGCCCTCACGGGTTCCTGAAAGCAGAATATCACAGCCTACTTTTCCTGCTTTCATTTCTTCAAGAATAGGAATATCACCATCATATCCCCAGAAGGTTACTTTGGTTATACCGCGGTTTTCGGCGATTGCAAGTGAGGGATAAAGGTATGCATCAGTAACTCCGGAAATTGCATCCAGTTCGGGGAACTGGGTATACCAGTTTTCGGCGATTGACTGAGCTTTTACGGTGTCCCAGTCTGCGGGCTGTTCGGCAAGAACTTTAACGCCCGGATATACTGCAAGTCCTTTCAGAATGCCTTCGCGCCTGGCTTCGCCTGATGGGTTACCGGCCTGTCCAAGCATAATTGCAACATTTGCCTTTCCGTTATAGTAGGCTCCTAAAGCAAGTCCCTGATTATAACCATTTGTCACATCACCAAGTGTGAAGCTGTAGTTGGCTGACTCCATCGGGCTATGTACAGCTATCCAAATAATGCCTTTATCCTGTGCTTTTTTCACAAGCGGTTCGAATGCTTTCGTATTGATTGCATTTACAAACATTACATCAGGTTCTTCATTTATAGTAGCTTCAGCCTGCTGTATCATCTTTTCAAGCGAACCTTCTGCGCTGAGCCAGTGGCCGCTTATTCCACCGAACTCC
>QKCC01000146.1 GCA_003245835.1 Spirochaetales bacterium
TGATGATGTGATTTTTGTCCCGAAAGTGCATGAAGTGATGTACCCCTTTGTTATGGTTGTACCTCTGCAGATGTATGCATACCACACTGCGGTAAAGCTGGGCCGAAACGTAGATCAGCCCCGCAACCTCGCCAAATCGGTAACTGTCGAATAAATCCACAGGATTTTTCGACAGCCTCGGCCGCGATGGAGGGTTTGGAACAAACTCAGGCGGCGCAGAGACGGTGTTCCCGCGCCAGTCGAGTGAATTTCCTGTATGTGTAATTCGGGGAAGCTGGTTCCATTGAACTGGAATCGGTTTCTCCGGAATTTTTCCGGAAAGATGCTTTTGTTGTGATTTTAATAACTTCTTTATGAGTAAAATATTTCCCTTAATAGTTAATTTTATGTTATAATGAGTAATATATTACTCATATGGAGTGTGTATGGATTATAACATGATGACGGATGAGGATATAATACTCGATCTGGCAAAACAGGTCGAAAAGATCCGTATAGAACATCAGATTAGGGAAACTGAAATAGAAAAATCTGCAGGGATCAGCCGAAAAACACTGTACAACTTCAAGCAGGGGGCAACCGGAATAAGTCTGAAGAATTTTATCCGGCTGCTCCGGGCAATGGGAGAGTTGGAGCGTCTTCAATGGATGTTTCCGGATGCTGAGTCCTACAGCCCCCGGCAGAGGCGTTCTGCGGATTTACCGAAGCGTGTCAGGGAAAAGCAAAAAAGAAAAAGTGAATTCAAATGGGGTGATGAACCTTGAGGGAAATTGTCAATGTATACCTTTGGGGTACTAAAATAGGCGTATTGGGGTATTCTCCGGGCCAGACCCGTATCGCTACTTTTGAATACGAACCTGACTTTATGGCTTCCGGAATCCAGATAGCGCCTGTCCATCTCTGGTATCCTCCCGGTCGTTTTGCATTTGACGGAATGGGCTTCAAATCCTTTCAGGGCCTGCCGGGGTTTATAGCAGACTCTCTGCCTGATAAATACGGAAACCAATTAATTGACCTCTATATGGCAAAAAAAAATATTCCGGCCTCCGAAGTCACGGCTTTGGACCGGCTGAATTATGTAGCTGACAGGGGCATGGGAGCGCTTGAATACAGGCCGGGAGAAACCCTTGCTCTTCAGCATACAGCCCTGGATCTGCAGCATCTGTCTGAGTTGGCGGAACTGGTCCGGAAAGATAAAAACCGGCTGCAGGAAATGCTTGCTTCCTCAGAAGATCAGGCTGCGGCCCTGGCAATGATTCGTGTCGGTTCGAGTGCAGGCGGAGCCCGGTCCAAAGCACTGGTGGCAAAATCCGGCAAGGGTAATTTTTTTGACGGGACTGTGAATCATGGACCGAACTATACATACTGGATTCTGAAATTTGATTCAGATTCCAACAGGGATATGGATAGTACAGATCCCGAGGGCATGCCGGTGCTCGAGTATATATACAGCCTGATAGCCCGTGAAGCCGGGATTGATATGCCGGAAACCGGGCTGATTGATGACGGCAGTACAAGGCATTTTCTCATCGAACGTTTTGACAGGATAATCAGAAATAACAAGCTTGATAAGCTCCATTATGTCTCCTGGGCAGGTTTATCTCATGCGGATCGTGACGGCGTAAATTCCTATGAACAATTGATTCTGCTTGTTCGGCAGATGAATCTCGGACAAAGTGCAGAGACGGAAATCTTTCGCAGAGCTGTTTTTAATATAATAGGCAGGAATCAGGATGATCATACAAAAAATACCGGATTTTTGATGGACCGATCCGGAAGGTGGCGGTTGTCTCCAGCCTTTGATATGACCTATTCCTTTGATCCGGCGGGACGTTTTACTAAAAATCATCAGTGCCGGATGAACGGGAAGAACAACAATTTTGAGTATGATGATCTGTTCAGCTTCGGACGTTACTGCAATCTGGGTGAAAAGAAAATTCGGGGCATAATTGAACAGGTGCGAAATTCCTTTGCAGGTTTTTCAGAGCTTGCGAACCAATACGGATTACATGAAGGTTTGCGGAAAACTGTAGAATCAAACCTCAGAATGAACCTTCTTTAAGACTTTCAGCCGCAGGCCGGAGGGTGAGCGGTTGAATTTATCAGGAATTTCAGTTTCTTCATCAGTCAGGATGGGGTTATCAGCCTTGCTCACTCTGCTGTTGCTTTTTATGTGATTCCGTAATAAAATTCAGTTTCAAATTTTATAACGTATTGTAAATTGTTGGCGGTTAAATATGTTTATGAATCTGCTGCAGATGAAAATAGCATTTATTCTCGTCGTTATTTCAGCCGTGATGATTTTTCTTTCGTCGTGGACTTTTCGAAGGACACAGAAGATTGCCGGTGCGAACGAGCTTTCCGTTTATCTGTTGCTTTCGGGTTTTTACATTTCCGGATATGCCCTGGAAATAACGGGTTCGACTCTTGAGGCAGTATTCTGGGCGCTCAGAATACAATATTTCGGACTGGCTTTCATAACTTTGTCGGTATTTCATCTTTCAGTAAGATTTATTACCGGAAAAAGCGTTCCGTCTGCCGCCAGGGTTCTTTTATCTATTATTCCTGTCGTTACCCTTCTTGCCGTGCTCGTAGTCGATAGGCATTCCCTGTTTTACAGCGAAGCGCACATTTCGGAGAACGGGCTGTTTCCGGTACTTCGCTACACACCGGGGCCGCTGTACCTTGTCTTTTTTGCCTACAATTTTGTGCTTACGCTTGTATCCGAGGTGCTTTTTTTCAGAGGGGTACTAAAATCGGAAGGAGAGAAAAAAAAGCAGAGTCTTCTGGTATTTATCGCGGGGTTGATTCCTCTGATCACAACCGCAGTGTTTCCTGAAAGGTTCAGGGGGGTCGATCTTCTTCCGTTTGCGCTTTTTTCAACCGGGGTTTTTATTTTTATAGCTCTTTTCAGGTTTCATATGCTCGAAATAATCCCGAAAGCCCGGGATATTGCTGTTGATTCAATTGACGAATTACTGCTTGTTCTGGACTCTTCGGGCAGAATACGCGAACTGAACAGTTCGGCTCAGTCCTCTCCTCTGTTTGATGATCTGAAAGTCGGCGACAGTCTTCCCGAAGGCTCCCCGGTCGGGACCTGCTTTTCTGCTATGAGCTGTTCTGAAGACGGCGAGCAGGATTCCACCTGTAAATTTGAATTTAAAGAGCGGAATTATGATCTGAGGATTTACCCGATCGACGAAGAATTCAGACCTGTCAAAGGGTGGGTCATGATTATCAGGGATGTTACTACTACCGTTCGCCTGCTGCAGGACCTTGAGCATCAGGCAATATATGACGAACTAACCGGACTTTACAACCGTCGGCATATATTGAATCTTGCGGCGCGCGAGGTCGAACTTGCCCGTCGGTCAGGAGCCAGAATCGGGATCCTCCTGATGGATATTGATAAATTCAAACTGCTGAATGATTCTTTCGGACACCTTGCGGGTGATGCAGTCCTGAAAAAATGTGCCGATGCGCTTACAGCGGTTATGCGCGTTTCGGACCTTATCGGCAGGTACGGGGGCGAGGAATTTATTATTATATGTCCGAATTCAGACCGTGCAGTAAGTGCACTGATTGCAGAAAGGCTGCGGGAGGCACTTGAGAGGATGAATGTCCGGTATGATGGAAATAATCTGCTTGTAACAGCCAGTTTCGGAGTTGAATCCATTTCTGCGGGTCCTGATACCGGACTTGATGAACTTATAAGCGCAGCCGATAAAGCACTCTACAAAGCAAAACGCCGCGGCCGCAACCGGGTCGAGGTTGTCTGAACAATTGCTTTTCATTGTTTCAGCAGTATTGTTTTAAGGTTACTACATTGTGTGACACGCCTTGACAGTATAGCCGCATAGAACAATAATCTAAAAGAACCTAATAATAAAATTTGCGGGAGCATTATATTGGATAATCAGTACATTGGTGAGATCGAGGCTGAGCTTGAGAGGATTCTGAATTTCTGGATAGATTTAAAGGATGTTCTGCACGGCGGTTTTTATTGCAGGGTTGGGTATGGTCTTGAAGTCGACAGAACTTCCGATAAAAGCGGAATTGCCGCCGCACGTACCCTTTGGACATTTTCAAGGGCTTATACTGTTTTCAGAGACAATAAGTATCTGGACTGTGCACGTCATGCGTACAGTTTTCTGGTCAGGAACCTGATTGACAGCAGGTTCGGCGGCGCTTTTTGGCTGCTTGACTATGAGGGTAATGCAGTTGATACACGAAAACACATATATCTTCAGGCTTTCTGTATTTACGGGCTGGCTGAGTATTATCTCGCCGCCGGCGACGGCAAGGCTCTGGAACATGCTATGAAACTCTGGACGGCCGTTGAGCAGAAGGGTTTTGACGAACAGAAACAGTCATACCATGAAGAGTTTACAAGGGAATGGGACCGCAAGGACAACGAGCTGCTCAGTGAACATGGGCTGGGGGCTGAAATCACTGCAAATACCTATCTTCATCTGCTGGAAGCATACACTGTACTGTATCGTGCGGTGCCGACATCTGCGGTCAGAAACAGCCTGCTTAAAGTACTGGATATCTTTGAAAAGAAAATTTATAAGCCGGATCAGAAACAGCTTGGTGTCTTTTTTGATTCTGAATGGAATGAGATGGCAGATATTCAGTCCTACGGGCATGAAATTGAAGCCTCATGGCTTATAGACTGTGCGCTGAAGGTTCTGTCACTTAAGGATGAGAAATATCACAAAATGGTGACAGACCTTGCCTGGACCGCGCTGGATTCAGGTGTTAATGATGACGGCAGTATGGCTAACGAATGTTTTGACAATGTAAGAGACGAAAGAAGAATCTGGTGGGTTCAGGCTGAGTCCCTGATCGGTTTTTATAATGCTGCAGCTAAAACAGGAGACACCGCATATGAAACTGCCTTTGAGGACAGCTGGGATTATATATGGGATAATATAATAGACAGAAGGCCCGGCGGCGAATGGATTTACGGAAGGACTCCGTTAGGAGATCCCATGAAGCGCGATGTGGTGGAACACTGGAAAACGCCGTATCATAACGCCCGGTGTTGTCTTGAGGTTATTGATCGGGAGAAAAAGAAGTAATCTCGACAAATACTGTCATGAATACAGCAGGACTGGATAAATTAATATTGATAAATTTATCATTTATTACTATAATACCTACTGAATTATTCGGTGGGTATATTCATAAATAAATTTCTAAATAACGGAAGGAGAGAGTTATGAAGAAGATAGTAATTTTAATTGTTCTGATAGTAGTTATGACTGCATCAGTTTTCGCTGCAAGCATGAAAGACGGCGTATATTTCGCCCAGGAAAACGAGTTTGCAGGTTCCGGCTGGAAATATAATGTTACGCTTGTTGTGAAGAACGGCAAGATTATAGATGCTACATGGAACGGAGCCAATATTGCCGGCGGAGTTGACAAGGTGACAGCTTCAAGAAACGGTACATACGGAATGGTTGAGAAGGGCGGCGCAATCGCACCGTGGTGGCAGCAGGCTCAGGCTGTTGAAAGGGCCCTCATTAAATCACAGAATGTAGATTCAATCCGGATAAGCGATGCTGAAGGACATACCGACGCAGTATCAGGTGCGACTATTCATGTAAAACCCTTTGTTGATCTTGTTAAGAGCGCTCTTGCAGCTGGTCCGGTAGGATACGGTATGTATAAAGACGGAGCTTACCACGCAGAAGAGACAGCTTTCGATCATGGTTATAAGTATTTTGCCGACGTAACCGTTATTTCGGGTTATATCGTTGCAGCAAACTGGGACGCTGTTGCCGAAGACGGCGGAACCAATAAAAGCCAGAGATCAAAAGACGGCTTATACGGGATGGTCAAAAACGGCGGTGCTATGGCTCCCTGGTGGGAACAGGCAGCTGCTGTGGGTAATTATGTAATC
>QKCC01000273.1 GCA_003245835.1 Spirochaetales bacterium
GGAAATATTCATGACGGGCGTAGGACAGAAACGAGCGGCTGTCTGTGAGCATTCCGACAAACCTGCCGAGAATTCCAAGCTGAGAGAGTGCTTCGATCTGGCGCTGAATGCCGTCCTTCTGATCAAGAAACCACCAGCCGCTGCCCAACTGAATCTTCCCGGCAATGCTGCCGTCCTGAAAATTTCCGATCATGGTTGCCAGAACTTCATTGTCTTTAGGGTTAAGATTATACAGAATTGTTTTTGGGAGGCTGTTTTCTCTTTCCAGTAAATCAAGAAAATGCGAAAGCGGACGTGCAACCGGCTGATCATCTATTGAATCGAAACCCGTGTCCGGACCGATCTGACGGAACATCCTGCTGTTGTTGTTTCGGAGCGCACCAATATGCAGCTGCTTTGTCCAGCCTTTTTCAGCATCCATCCTGCCGAACTCAAGCATCAATGCAGTCTTGAATTTCAGACCGTCGTCTTCAGAAACGGTCTTTCCGATTAGTGCACTGTTAAAAATTCCGTGAACTTCCTGATCTGTGAAATCTGCGGCATAAATCGTTTCAAGGCTGTGATCCGACAGTCTGCATCCGTGGTCATGAAAAAACTGGTGACGCCTTCGCAAGGCAGCGACAAGATCATTATAGCTACCGATGTTTACACCGGAGACTTCAGAAAGCCTGTTTATGTAAGCCGGCCAGAAATCTTTTTCAATTGCAAGAACCTTGTCCGGCCTCCATGTCGGCAGCATTTTAGTCTTCATCCCGGCCTTTGAAGCAGCAATATGATGTTCCAGTGAATCTGCCGGATCATCAGTAGTACAGACAACAAGTACCTTGTTTTTTTCCATCAGGCTTCGGGCAGAAAGACCGCCTTTCAGTATCTCTTCAGTTCTTGTCCATATTTCATCAGCAGTTTCATCCGAAAGCAGAAGATCATCAATGCCGAAACTGCGGGCCAGCTCAAGATGGCTCCAGTGATACAGCGGATTTCTAAGCAGGTACGGCATTGTTTCTGCGAATTTCTGAAATTTATCCCTGTCTGAAGCGCTGCCTGTACAGAAATGCTCATCAACTCCGTTGCTCCGCATGGCACGCCATTTATAGTGGTCTCCGTAAAGCCATACCTGAGAAATATTCTTCCAGGTTTTGTCGGAAGCGACCTCTTCCGGATTCAGATGGCAGTGATAATCTATGATCGGCTGATTTTCCGCGTACTCATGGTAGAGCCGCGAAGCCTGTTTATTCTCCAGCATAAAATCATCATTGATAAATTTCATAATAAATTGAACTCCCTGCTAAGCATGAATCAGATATTATCTACCAGGTAACCGCCGTCCACCGGAATGGTAACGCCGCTTACGAAGCCGGACTGTGATTTATCGCAAAGATAAATCAATGTTCCGTTCAGTTCTTCGAGTCTGCCGAAACGACCAAAGGGTGTGTGCGCGATAATCTGTTTTCCGCGTTCAGAGAGAATGTCCTTTTCAAAATCCGTATACAGCAGATCACGGTTCTGGTTGCCGACAAAAAAGCCCGGCGCTATACCGTTTACCCTGATTCCGTATTTTGCAAGTTCTTTTGCAAGCCCGGCTGTAAGGTTCATTACTCCGGATTTGGAAGCTCCGTATGCCCATACACCTGAAAGCGGAATATATGATGCCATTGAAGCTATATTGATTACTGTTCCTTCAATTTTGTTATCGATCCAGAGCCTTGCAATATGTTTGGTGGGCACAACCAGACCGCCGAGAAGGTTCATCTGAACAACCTCGTTAAAAATATCAACATCTACATCTACAAAATCAGCCTTGCCCTTATTGCCTCCGGCCGCATTGACAAGTATTGTAGGAACACCCCGTTCAGCCTGAATCCGACTTAGTACTTTCCTGACATCTTCTTCATCTGAAACATCGCAGGAATAACCCGAGAGCTTTTTAGCTGAATCAGCAGGCAGTGTGCCTTCAGTCAGTATTTCTTTTACCGCATCATCCACGGGTTTTGTCCGGCCTCTGCCGAGTATTATTACTTCTGCACCGGCAGTCAGAAGTCCTTTGGCAAAGCAGGAACCGATAGCTCCCGTACCGCCTGTAATTACAGCTATTTCATTGTTTAAAGTATTCATATAATCATCCTGTATTATTTAATCTTACGCTTTCCTGCGTAATACCCGTCATTCACGGCTAAATTATTATCCTTATACACGAATAAGTCAAGAAGGTTATGTAATATTACGTATAACGTAACTATACGTAACTTTAGTGTAGACAGAGCATTGTATTGTGATTATCATAAATTGTTACCTGATTTTTTACGGAGTAATTATGCTTTATTTTATGAACGGCGGTTCACGTCATTCGCTGACAGATGAAGAAATCAAAAACGGTCTGGTTTCAGCACTTGAACAGATAAAACGTATAAGAGCACTGAACAGTGTTCTCGTTCTGCCTCCGGATATTACCCGCTTTCACAGCAGGGCCGGCGATATTACCGTAATGGCTGACAACTATCTGGGCGATGCGCTCACTGATATACTGCCGGCTATTGGCACTCATTTCCCGATGTCGTCAGCAGAACTTGATAAAATGTATCCGGGAATAAGCCACAGCAAGTTCAGAGAGCACCGCTGGCGGACCGACCTTGTAACGTTAGGAACCGTTCCTGCAGAGTTTGTTAAAACTGTTTCTGATGGAATAGTAGATTATGAATGGCCGGCCCAGGTTAATAAACTTGTTGCCGAGGGCGGGCATGATCTTATTTTATCTATCGGCCAGGTGGTGCCCCATGAGGTGATTGGTTTCGCTAATCAGAACAAGAATGTTTTCGTCGGAACAGGCGGGGCAGAGGGGATTCATAAATCCCACTTTCTCGGCGCTGCATACGGAATGGAAAAAATTATGGGCCGGGCTGATACCCCGGTCAGAAAAGTCCTGAATTATGCAGAAGAGAATTTCGCGCGAAACCTTCCTATAGTTTATGTACTGACAGTTGTTTCGCCTGACGAAAAAGGAAAACTTCATGTCCGCGGATTATTCATCGGCGAAGGCCGGGAATGCTTTGAAAGGGCCGCGGCACTCAGCCTTGAAGTTAACTTCATACAGGTTGATAAGCCCTTTAATACAGCTGTCGTGTACCTTGATCCGGAAGAATTCCGAAGCACATGGCTCGGCAACAAATCAATCTACCGTACCCGTATGGCTATGGCCGACGGAGGTCAATTGATAATAATTGCACCCGGTATAAGGGAATTCGGCGAAGACCCTGAAATTGACAGTCTCATCAGAAAATTCGGCTACCAAGGTACACCTGCGACCCTGAAGGCTGTGGATGAAAATGAGGAACTGCGGAATAATCTAAGCGCGGCGGCCCATCTTATTCACGGGTCAAGCGAAGGGCGCTTTTCAATAACCTACGCAGCCGGAGGTTTGAGCAAAGCCGAGATAGAGTCCGCGGGCTATAAATATGCAGATTACATGGAAATACTTAAGCAATACGGCATAAACGGCGACCCGGCAAAAACACCAAACGGTTATTTCAAAGATGTCAATAATGAAGATTTTTACTATATAAACAACCCGGCCCTCGGGCTTTGGGCTTTTACAGGAGAATAATTATGATAAAAGCAGACATCGGCCTGATCGGGCTTGCGGTTATGGGGCAGAACCTCGTTCTGAATATGAATGACAACGGGTATGCCGTATCGGTATACAACAGGACTTACAGCAAAACTGATGAATTTGTAAATGGACCGGCTGCCGGCCGGAACACAATAATTGCGGCAAAAGACATCGCAGAGTTTGTTTCCGCACTTAAAAGACCGCGAAGAGTAATGCTCATGGTTAAAGCCGGAGATGTTGTCGACGATTATATTCAGCAGCTTCTGCCTTACCTTGAAAAAGGCGATATTATCATTGACGGCGGCAACAGCCATTATGCCGACTCAAACCGCAGAACTGCCGTACTTGCCGAAAAGGAGATCCTTTTCATAGGTACCGGTGTTTCTGGCGGCGAAGAAGGAGCACGGCGCGGACCGTCGATTATGCCCGGCGGGAATATTGAAGCCTGGCCCCATGTTAAAAGCATTTTTCAGGATATAAGCGCTAAAACCGAAGAAGGCGAAGCCTGCTGCGACTGGGTTGGAAATGACGGAGCCGGACATTACGTTAAAATGGTTCACAACGGAATTGAGTACGGCGACATGCAGCTCATAACAGAAGCATACCAGCTGCTGAAAGACGGATTGGGCTTTGATTATGATGCAATGCACCGTGTATTCAGAGAATGGAACAATGGACCGCTTGATTCATACCTGATCGAAATAACACGGGATATTATGGGTTTCCGTGATGAAAACGGTGATGTTCTTGTGGAGAAAATTCTGGATACAGCCGGACAGAAGGGCACGGGCAAATGGACAGGAATCTCTGCCCTTGATCTCGGTGTTCCTGTTACTCTGATAGGCGAAGCTGTTTTTATGCGCAGTCTTTCCGCAATGAAAAAGGAACGCGTGAAGGCATCAGAATTATTGTCAGGCCCGGAAATGAAGATCCGGCCTGAAAATGTGGCCGGGTTTATTGACGACCTTGAACAGGCTTTGCTTTTTGCAAAAATAATTTCTTATACCCAGGGTTTTATGCTTATGCGGGAAGCTGCTGAAGAGTACAGATGGACACTTAATTACGGATCTGTTGCGCTGATGTGGCGCGGAGGCTGTATTATACGCTCAGCTTTTCTGGGAAAAATAAAAGACGCCTACGATAAGAACCCCGGGCTTAGTTCTCTTCTGCTTGACGATTACTTTAAAGATATCGTAACCGGAGCCCAGGCGTCGCTGCGCCGTGTTCTTTCTTATGCGATCGGGGCAGGAATACCTGTTCCGACGCTGAGCACAGCGCTTGCCTTTTTTGACGGCTACCGCTGTGAGCGGCTTCCTGCCAACCTGCTGCAGGCTCAGAGGGATTATTTCGGCGCGCACACCTATGAACGGACGGACCGTCCTGAAGGAGAAGTCTTTCACACCAACTGGACAGGGACCGGCGGTGATGTTTCATCAGGAACCTACGAGGTCTGACCAATGCCAAGAAATCCCAGACATGATCAGATACTTAATCTTTTACAGAACTTCCGCCACATCTCGGTAGCGGAACTGACGGAGCGGCTGGGAGTATCCAACGTAACAATACGTAAAGACCTGAACCAGCTTGAAAGCATGGGTTATGTCCTGCGAAGCCACGGCGGTGTACGTCTTGCCCAGAGCGTGAGCTCCGTCTCGAATTTCACATCCCGAAAAAGCAGCAACCATGATTTGAAAGACAGAATTACTGATCAGGCTTTGAAGCTGATTCAGGACGGTGATACATTATGTCTGGATGCAGGAACCACTAATGCGATGCTTGCAGAAAAACTGATTAATTATTCGGTAAGAGTTGTCACAAACTCTCTTGAAGTTATTAATATTCTGAAGGAATCCGAATCAGTCGCGCTGACAATACTGGGCGGTAATTTCAGACAGGAAGCGGGGTCTTTTATCGGGCCTGTTACCGAGTCTGATATAAGCCAGATGCAGTTCGACCTGTCTTTTATCGGTGCAGAAAGTATAAGCCCAACCGGCTCGTTTCTTACAGGCAATTCTATTGAGGGTGCTGTAAAGCGCGCTATTTTAAATGCTTCAAAAAGACGGATAATCCTTGCAGACAGCAGCAAATACGAAGCAAGAGCTTTCGCCAGGTTTGCGGACAGTGATATGGTCGATATTCTAATTTCAGATACCGGCTTTAAAGAACCTGATTTTTTTAAAGAACTCGGTATAGAGCTGCTGCTTGTTTAGCAGATTTGATCAGGTTTACTTTACCCTGTTTGCAATTTGTTTTGTTGTAATAATCCCTAATAGTATTTAATTATCCCGAACTCCT
>QKCC01000031.1 GCA_003245835.1 Spirochaetales bacterium
CATTCTGGAGTATTTGCTTCGCAAAACATCCATGAAGCTTTCGCCTTCGGCTAAACTTCCGGGTGATTAAGACTTCGTCTTAAACCCCTCAAGACTTTAGTCATTTCTGACCGAAATCTTCTATAATTAACTCCCGAAAGAGTTATTATCAATCTTCACAGCAACCTTTGGACGCTGTTCAAGCGCGTGTTTTGCCGTCAGGCTTTTTTGTCGCGGATGAACAATATACCAAATTAAGGTTGATTGTGTCAAGAACCGAAGCACTTATTCTTCAACTTTTTGCAAGCTGCTTGAACAGTTGACTCATGGCAGTTTTGGAGGAAACCGAAGTTTCACAAAACTTTCCAAGACTGCGGTGTTACTCGCTGTCCGGCGTGTGATGATGAATATATAGAAATGCCTGTTTTATGTCAACAGAATCCGAAAAAATCTTTTTAAATTTCTCCTGAATTCGTTATTTTCCAAATAACTGTTATTTCGCTATAATAGAGAAAAATTTGCTGATAAAGGCAATTCAGCATCAAACGGAAGCTCCGATTCCGGGGGCATTTCAGGCAGTTTAACACTCCTTTTTAACTTCACTCTTCCGTCAGAAAATTCTCCGGCGATCATCCCCGAGATAAAACCGCCCAATTACGAGTATTCAAGACGGCCGACACCTCTACTGTGCCTGAAGAGCCTTCCAGCCTCGGGCTTCCCAAAAATATCAAATAATGCTGCACAAGCCGTACAAATTAACATCGCAGCTGCGGATAATAACAAAATTCCGAATATGCACATTTTTCATTTCAGCTCACCTTTTATCAATGCATTTTCGATTGCCTTCAGTATAACCATACTGCTGAAGGTTGCGCCTGAAACCGTATCGACACGAAGACTCTGGGCGTTCAGAACATCCTTTGTTATATCTTCAGCAGGCCCGCCTTTCCCGTTCACATGCTTCAGGATCTGAATATCGGTGACGGTTCCGCCTGCTATGGTTACATCGAGGATTACCTCAACCGGAAAAACCTTGTACGAACCTTTATACACCCCGTCGGTAACAGCTTTGAAATCCACTTCCGGCGCGCCTGCCTCAAGCAATAATTCATAAGCTGCTTCAGATTTTTTCGACAATGATGTAAAAACTGCTGCAGTAATAACAACAAGCACAACAATGACTCCAACCACAATCAAAAGGATTTTCATACTCTTTTTCATTCATACACTCCTTTCTTGTTTAAATATCTTCACAGATTAATATTAAAAACCGGATCTTATTGATACAGGATAATATCCGAGACATCCAAATCCCGATCGACTGCAAAAGAATAATCTTTGAACTCCGGATTCATTATTCGTTTTTCTGACCACGACATCCCCCATGGTTCAGAAGGACCGAACAGACTGCTTGTCAGCCTCCCGTTTCCGTCTATATCCTGAAAACAACTGATACCGTACGCTCCGGCGGGAACATCTTTAAATTCATAATCAATATAACCACAGGCAAAATCTGACGGTAAAGGTTTTATTGTCAGCATCTTTACACCTTCAAACGGAACAGCTGATTTCTCCTGATCGGTCAGGATGACATGTATCACCCCGTCTGTACAGAACAGAACCCGTCCCGAAATATTAAAGCCCTCTGCCGCGATCGGCATTGCAGCAGTTATAACGGCAAACAGTGTAAAAAACATCAAAAAAGTCTTTTTCATGCAAAACTCCCAATATAATTTATTATAACACCCTTACAGGGCATTTATGGTACAAAAAGAGTGTCGCACCTTGACCGATAAAATTTTTAACGGTATTCTGATAATTATGAAGAATCCGGTTACAGCAATCACAAATGCTGTGCTAAACATCCTTAACCTACTCGTGGTCGTGCTTGTCGTCGTCGGCAGGGGATGTTCTGCAACCGGAAAACACGGATAAGTATTTTAACAAGAAAAAATACAGGCCTGTTGACGGTTTCAGTCAGCAGGCCTTTTTTTATGGGGGAAACGGAAATGAGCAGAAATCATGAAAAAAACACCGAAATCACCGGTGCTGACGCGGTACTTTGTGCACTTGAAGCGGAAGGCACCGAAGTAATCTTCGGATACCCGGGAGGCGCAACCCTGCCGATCTACGACCGGATTGACGATTACGAAATAAGGCACATTCTATGCCGTCACGAACAGGGCGGCACCCACATGGCGGACGGCTACGCCCGCGCAACCGGAAAAGCCGGAGTCTGTATGGCCACAAGCGGACCGGGGGCGACGAACCTCGTTACAGGGCTTGCAACAGCATATATGGATTCCTCTTCAATCGTCGCAATAACAGGCCAGGTACCGCGTGAAATGATCGGCAATGATGCGTTTCAGGAAGTAGACATTACCGGGATCACAATACCAATAACAAAACACAACTATCTTATTTCCGAACCGGAAGATCTTGCCGGCTCAATCCGTGAAGCATTCTACCTCTCGACAACCGGAAGAAAAGGTCCGGTTCTTATCGATATTCCCAAAGATGTGCTCGCGTCCGATACCGGTTCAATACGCAGCGGCCGGCAGACAAGCCTGGAAGGGTACAATCCTACAATAAAGGGACACAGCGGACAGATTAAAAAGGCTGCGAACTTAATCAGAAACGCAGAAAAACCAGTCATTATTTCAGGAGGCGGTGTCACTGGAGCCGGTGCGGAAGACGCCCTTACCGCCTTCGCCCGAATAAACAACATTCCGGTAACTGCAACGCTCATGGGAAAAAACGGGTTCCCCAATTCCGACAGGCTTTACCTCGGCCTGATCGGCTATCACGGGACCGCCGCCGGCAACAATGCCGTCCAGAAAGCGGATGTAATTATTGCGGTCGGAACACGCTTCGGCGATAGAACAACCGGGCCGCTCGGTACATTTGCGCCCGATGCCCAAATAATTCATATCGACATAGACCCTGCCGAAATCAGCAAAAATGTTCCGTCGATGCTTCCGATAGTCGGCGATGCAGCCAACATTATTGAATCGATACGAAAGCATCTTGAAGAATTTTCCGGCAGAGCTGCAAAAACAACGGGATGGATTGAATATCTTCTGAAAATAAAAGAGGATCGGGCAAAACCTGCAGACACTGCGTCGCTGAACATCCCCCTGATTCTTGAAAGGCTGAAAAAAATTGTTCCTGAAGCGATAATTACGACGGACGTAGGCAGGCACCAGATTTTCACCGCTCACCACTTTCCGATCGATAAAAAGAACAGCTTCATCACTTCCGGAGGACTCGGTACAATGGGATTCGGACTGCCGGCGGCGATAGGGGCCAAAGCAGGAAGACCTGACGAAACAGTGATTTCTATAAGCGGTGACGGGTCCTTTCTGATGTGCTGCCAGGAGCTTGTTACTTCCGTAGAAGAAAACCTTCCTGTAATAGCCCTTGTCATGAACGATCAGAGACTCGGGATGATCAGCCAGCTGCAGGACGCATTTTACGGCAAACGGTACAACTGCTGCGATCTGGGAACCAGCGTAAATTATGCGAAGATAGCCGAAGGCATGGGTGCTGCCGGAATCAGGGTCAATTCACCGGAGCAGATCGAAGGCGCAATCAGAAAGGCAGTCGAATCAGAGCGGACGACGGTAATCGAATTCATGCTGAATGGACAGACAAATACCTACCCGATGGTTACCGGCGGAAGCCTGACTGACTACATAGAAGAATAAAAGGAAGGGATACAATAATGAACCATACGATTTCAATACTTTGCGATGACGAACCGGGAGTCATGACCCGTATTTCCGGACTCTTCTCAAGGCGCGGCTTCAACATCGAGAGCCTTACTGTCGGCCACACCGAACTACCCGGAAAGAGCCGGTTCACAATTGTCGTAACCGGTGATGAGAATATCCTTGAGCAGGTCCGCAAACAGCTCCAGAAGCTGATACATGTGATAAAGGTTTGGGATATAGTAAGTTCCGAAGCGGTTGAACGTGAACATGCAATGCTGAAAATAGAGGTAACCCCGGACATACGCAGCGAGGTTCTGCAGATTATTACAGCTCTTCAGGCAAGGATCATTGATTCAAGCAACAATATCTGGATTCTCGAAGTTACGGGAGACACCAGCGCGGTCAACAATGCGTTCAACCTTCTCGGGGACTATAAAATTATTGAATCAATCAGAACCGGGAAAATCTCGCTCAAACGGGGCGCTCAGGTAAAATAACAGAAAAGGTACTCCCGGAACCGGGAGAGCTTTCAACCTCTATACGGGCAGCGAAGGCCCCGGCAAATCGTGAAGACGCAAGCAGACCTATACCTGTACCGGTTTCACCTTCAGTGCCGTGAGTCTTGCGGTAGGAATCTGTTGAAAAGAGTTTTGCAATGTTTTCATCAGCCATGCCAACCCCGTCATCTGAAACATAAACGGAAGTTTCATTCCCGGAAACCCTACAGCCGATTCTGACGCTGCTGCCTCTCTGTGAAAATTTCACCGCATTCGATATAAGGTTTCTGAGTACAAATTCAAACATCCTTGAGTTCGTACTGATGGTCTGTTCCGGATCATATTCGCGGACAATATGGATACCCTTGCGGCTGATCATGGCCGACAGAGGCTCAAGAACATCGACAATAATAAACTCAAGCGGTATCAATTCAATGGTTCTATCATACTTGCCGCGCTCAATCTGTCCCCATTCAAACAGGTTCTCAAGCAGCCTGTAGGTATTTGTCAGAGAGTCATGCATTGTGGAAAGATATTCATCAAGGTGCTGACGGTCGACGCCTGCGGTTCCGCCCGAAAGTATTTCAGAAAGCCCCAGAAGGCCGCTGAAAGGACTGCGCAAATCATGGGAAACTATTGCAAAAACACGATCGCGGGAATCCTTCATCTGCTTGCAGTGCTCCAGAAGTTCTTCGCGGGAAAGATCATTTAATTCTTCAGGATCAGGACAGAAGTGCTCCATTAACTTTGATTATATATTCAAACATAAACTTCAGAAAGTATTTTACCTACAAAAAATGCCTTTCATACAAGAATAATATCGCCGCTCTTACCGCCGGTCTTTTTCACAAGCCTGATGTTGTCAATCACCATAGCTTTGTCGACAGCCTTGCACATATCGTAAACCGTCAAGGCTGCGGTGCTGACTGCCTGAAGGGCTTCCATTTCGACGCCGGTTTTACCGAAAGAACGGACTTCGGCTTCTATTCTGATCCCCGGAAGTTTGTCGTCCGGTATTAAATCAAGCTTTACTCCTGTCACCGCGATTGAATGACAGAGCGGAATCATATCAGGAACCTTTTTCGCAGCCATTATCCCGGCAATTCTTGCAGTCTGAAGAACATCACCTTTTTTATTGGTGTTGTCTATTACAGACCTGAAGGCCTGATTATTCATCCTGATTTCGCCCCGGGCTGCCGCTGTTCTGACGGTTTCCGCTTTTTCACTTACATCGACCATTCTGGCCTTTCCGGCATCATCGACATGGCTCAATTCCATTCATCAGCCCCCTATTTCATTCATGCAGCGGCTGTCCGCATTAACCCGCTGAAAATCCTCATGTGATTCAGGTTTCATTAAAACAGTATTCCTGAACAGCCGAATCAATCCGCCGCGGACATCGCCGTCACGGTTTCTCAGTACAGGAACGAGGTCAGTCTCGTCGTTCGAAAACAGGCATGGTTTAAGTTTTCCGTCGGCAGTGAGCCGCAATCTGTTGCAGTTCGAGCAGAAAGCATGGCTTACCGCCTCGATAAACCCGATACTGCCCTTTTGGTCAGCCCTGCATAAGTACCGTGCAGGGCCGTTGCCGGCGCGGCTGCATTCTTTCAGCTCCGGAAAGCGGTCGAGTACAATTTCCTTAATCTCATCGGAAGAAATATAGTTCTCGGCAAAAGAGAAAAAGCCGTTGCTGATCGGCATGTATTCGATAAACCTGAGGTTATATTCGTTGGAAAGAGCCCACTCTGACAGATTAGATACTTCGTGGTCATTGAAACCCCTGATTACAACAGAGTTGATTTTTACAGGCCCCAGACCATTGACCACGGCGGCGTTTATCCCCTCGAACACCTTTTCAATTCTGCCGACCCTTGTAATCCTGCTGAAATTGACCGGGTCGAGCGTATCAAGACTCACATTCACCCTGTCAAGACCGGCGTCGGCCAGCGGACCGGCAAGCTCAGGGAGCATTACGGCATTTGTCGTAATCGAAAGTTCTTCGACACCCCTGATGTTCTTCAGCATGCCCACAAACTGCACAACGCCAGGCCTGACAAGGGGTTCTCCGCCCGTAATTCTTATCTTCCTGATTCCCGAAGCGACCCCTGCCTCGACGATCTCAACAATCTCCTCATAACGGAGAATATCGGAATGCCCCATCCGGGAAACACCTTCCTCAGGCATGCAGTAAAGACATCTTAAATTACAGCGATCGGTTATAGAAATTCTCAGATAATCAATCTCACGGGAGTATGCGTCATCCATCCGCTACACAGTAGTGGAGAATTTACTAAAATTCAATAGTATGTTATACATTAAAGCATGGAAGAAAACAAAGAAAGCATTGAATTCTGGGAAGAAAAAAAGCGCGAAACCGGAAAGGATATCATCTTCAAAAGTTTTGCCAGATTTGTAGGCGAAACCGCTAAGGGCAGCACGAACCTGAGCGGGTTGATTTATGCAACGGAAGACAGGGTGTATTTTGAAGATTTTGAAAAATCTTCAATGCTTGATTTTCTTGTCAAAAAAAAGAAAAAATATGATAAGTTCACGATGAATTTTCTTTTGGAGGAAGCCTCCGGTATGCGTAAGGTTTCAGAATCAAGCGCTGCAGCATGCATCAGCGGTGAAGCTCAAGAGGCAAAACCTCCAGGGTTCCTTACCGCGCTTTTCAATTCCCCGTTATGGGAAATCAAATTCAAAAGCGGCGGCTGTTACTATTTTGAATTATTCGAACCGAAAGACCTCATCAGCCTTATAAATAAATAATGTTTCAAAGCTCCGAACGTACCGCAGCTGCACAGTTATTTACAGTTTAGAGGACTATACATTGGGCATTTTAGGTGAATTTCTTATTATCTCGGCAACGGCAGCAGCAGGGATGCTTCTTGCACTGATACCCGGGTTCCCGCTTCCGGGTACAGTCACCGGGATGGTTTTTATGCTTATTCTGCTCCTGAGCGGTGCCGTGAAACTTAACAAAATAAAGCATGCAGCCGGTTTTTTTCTGACATTCCTTCCGATGTTTTTTGTACCGCTGATTGTGAACCTGTTGAAAGAAGGAAATCTGCTTCGTGAATACGGCATCAAACTGCTTATTGTAATAATGACATCAACTGTGATTACAATGCTTGCTGCCGGTTTGACAGCAAAGCTTATGCTGAACCTGAATAAAAAAAGGAAGAGCGGCAGATGATTGCTGATTTCACGGGGACCCCGATTTTCGGAGTTGTTCTGACATTGACGGCTTTTGCCGTCGGCAAGCTGCTTTATAAAAAAACCGGATTGTCTATACTGCATCCGGTTATTACTTCATCAATCATTATAATGACAGTGCTTCTTATATCAGGAATACGGATTGAGGACTACCAGGAAGGCGGCAGCATGATTTCATTTATGCTCGGCCCGGCAACTGTCGCGCTTGCAGTCCCGCTGTACAGGCAGATTGAAATTCTGAAAACGCACGCAGTCATCATCATCACTTCGATTACAGTCGGTGCTGTAGTATCTGTAGTGTCGGTTATCCTGCTTGCGCGGATGCTTGACCTGCCGGAACAATTGACATTGTCACTTGTTCCGAAATCCATCACAACCCCTATTGCAGTTGAACTGTCCGAAAAAATAGAGGGATTGCCGTCAATCACGGCTATGGCTGTAATATTCACCGGTATCTTCGGTGCGGTCGCAGGACCCTCGCTGCTTAGGTTCCTGAGGGTAGAAGACCCGGCAGCGAAAGGACTTGCAATGGGAACCTCAGCTCATGCAATCGGTACATCAAGAGCGATAGAGATGGGAGAAGTGGAAGGGGCGCTCAGCAGCCTGTCCATTGGTCTGGCGGGGATAATAACAGCAGTTTCGGCTCCGTTTATAATCAGTTTATTCTTCTAATCCCGCAGAACAACCGCATACCGGCAGAAATACATGACACATGAAAAAAAACCGCCGCCCGAAGGCGACGGTCCAGTTTGGGGAACTGTCCTTCGGCAGCACCGCTTTTCGGCACCGCCTTATATCAAGAGTACTATATACGTACTCCGATAAACCAGCTTGGATAAAAATCTACCGAGCCGTAATCACCGACAGCAGTCAGAGGTGCGGCATTATATGAAGCTCCTGATATTTCTCCTATTTGAATTGAATAACCGTCATATGCCGCAGAAATACTGCAGTCCAGATTTACGCCTGCAAATACTGAAAGAAAATCAAAAAATTTGAATCCGGCAGAAACCCTTGCGGCAGGAAAGAAGTCAGCCGAACCGGAAAAAATGCCTAGCAGATTCTGCTCTGCACTGCCCCGTCCTGACTGGAACGCCTTTGCATACAGATCCATATCGAGAAAAAAGCTATCGCCTCCAAGTTCAAACCCCATCCCGAGCCCGAGTACGGCAGAATTTGTCCAGCTTTCATCAAGACCTGCGGTAATGAAAGAGTAGACATTCGGAGTTCCGAGCTGATAACCCAGGTTGACCATTCCGTTATCGGAATACCACGCCGACAGATCATTCAGACCGTTTCCGCTTATATTGATAAGGCCCAATGGAATACCGTGCATTTCATCGCTGATATTTACCAGTCCTATCTGCAAACCATCGACCTTTTTGCCGAAATTAAGAAGACCAATCTGCAATCCCTCGACATCCTCGGCAACATTAAGTATGGATGAAACCTGGAGCCCCTTCAAATTCTTTGAAGTATTGAAAACTCCAGACAATTGTACTCCCTGTACCTCATTCCCGGCCACATTAAAGACACCGGAAACCTGAATACCGGAAACAGGACCGGCCGAGGTGTTGAAAACTCCGGACACCTGGGCAAAAGACAACTCACCAGCTGTATTCCATACTCCGGAAACCTGCAGTCCATCGACCTTGCCCTGCGCCGAAGTCCATACTCCGCCGATCTGTGCTCCTGTGACATCACCGTCTGCAGAACCGAATACTCCGCCGATCTGAAGCCCTTTCAGGTAGCCTTCCACATTTGCGCCGATAATCCCAAGCTGAAGACCAATCAGGTTGTCTGCACCCGCGATAAATCCGAAGCTGAGGCCTCTTTCAGTCTCTGCTGCGGCTTCTTTTTTCCTTAAATCTTCTGCCTCACCGGTTTCAGATCCGGCGCTGTTGTCAGATTTGGGTTCTGAGCGATAGTCTGTATTTTCAGTCCCGCTGCCGTCCGGATCCATTCCGGCCGCCTCAAGAGCTCTTCTGCGTGCCCGCTCGGCTATAACATCAAGCTCCGCAGCGGTTTTGTCTATATCGCTCTCATAATCAGCGGCAGGCTTATCAAGGCTGCGCCCGTCATCGGCTGCAACATGCGTACCGCCGCGTGTCTGGTTAACCGATCTCGGCACCGGGTAGAATTCATCGCGCATAACAACAACCCTGGAGCCGCCGGTAAGCATCAGGTCCGCGGAAAGAAGCTGATCGCCGTCGTCAAGGATCATGGAGTATCTGCCGGGACCAATCGATACCGCGACAGGTGTCCCTTCAATCTTCTTCAGTTCGACAATCAGCCGCCCCGCTCCGTCACGGACAAAAATCCGGCCGCGAAGGTCCTCCTCAAAAATAATCTGTTCAGATACGGAGCGCAGATCGGTCAGGACAAGGTCACCGGTTCCGGCAAGCTGAATGTCATAGCTCGGGTGCTGCGGCCCGGCAAGGGTGTCCTCAGTCCTGGCCAGGGTCTCTGAAGATGCGTATGAATACGCTTCATTAAGAGAAACCGTACCATCGAGCGTTGAATCAGCAGCGCCCCTGAGGGCTGTAACAAAATAATGTGTAAAGAATGACGCACCGAGATCATCGGACTCCTGTGCAGCCTCGTCTTCCGAACTCGACGTCAGAAAAGCATGCCCCTTTGCATTGACTGAATCATCCGACAGGAACGGAGATCGTCTGACACCGCCCTTCAGCCTGGTGAACGCGCCGGACGAACAGGAATCAAGAACTGCTATATTAACATCCGCTTCAACCGAATTCAGAACTGATTTAAGATCTTCATACTTATAAACCGAATCACCCAGAAGAAGTCCCTGCTCGTCGGAATGTCCCGAATAGTAGAAAAAGAATTCGGATCGCTTTGAAGCATTATTCTTAACATTCTTCCTGATCTCGCTTATTGTATTGTTCAGCATAGCCGGAGAAGGGTCCGTCAGTATAATGCTGTCGACCGGCATAACACCGCCCAGCTGCTGCATCACTTCGGATACAGCTCTTGCATCGGTAACTGCATACGAAAGAGTGACGCGTTCGCGGCCGCCGTAATTTGAGCCGACGTAGAGCGCGTACCGGCGCATTACAGTGTCCTGCGCGGAAGCCCTGACTGCCGAAAACAGCATAAGCAGCGTGATAAACAATATCAATCCGAACTGGGTCAGAAAATCCTTTGCTGATTTATTATCTGTCTGTTTCATTATTCCGCCTCCTTCCGCAGAAGGATCGTCGTCTGGTAGTAGGTATCGGGAATATCGAGAAATTCCCTTCTGGCCTTACTGCCTTCAGATGCAAGCTGATAGGCTGCATCGAGTACCTCATTTACATCAAAATCGCTGCCTCCGGTTATAAAGAAGAAGCGTTCAAAACCCGGAGCATCGTCCAGCTCATATGCATAGGGCAGTAAAACAGCCCCGTTATTATCCAGTTCGGCAGCAATGCCCGCATATGTTGGAAAATGCAGCGTAACTGTACCCCTTCCGTCTATTGAAAATATCACGCCGTATTTGAAACTTCCTGCAATATATTCAATCTGAAGGAGGTCCTTTTTCGATACGAAATCACGGTTCGAGAGGATTTCGGCGGAATCGCCTTTGCTGCGGTAAATTTTCATCGTGGGCTTCAGACCTTTCACACGTTCAGTCGCCATCGCGCCGGAAGCGGCAGCATAATTACCTGAACTGAGCGGCTGATTATAAAAAGACAGCCCGAACACCAGCACCAGAACCGCCGCCGCTGCAGCCGAAATATAACGCACAGCCTTCACCGCAGGAAAAGAGTACAGCCTGTTTTTCGCCTTACCTTCCTTCTCTTCCTGCAGCATCCGTTTTCTTATTGAATCCGCCATATCTTCCGGCCTGTATCTGTTAAGGATTTCCGAATCAGAAGCCTGAAGTTTCTCGACTTCACGTAAAAGTTCTTCCCTGTCCGGGTATTCGGCCTCAAGGATCTTCATTTCGTTGTCAGTGATCTCACCCAATCTGAATTTTTCCAGCAGAATGTTTCCGGGTTTCATTGATTACTCCTCCTGTTTATCCCGCTATAGACAGCGGATTACCGAGGTGAAGCCTGCACAGCAAATACCCCGGAACATTCCTGCCGTGGACGGCAGTGTTCCGAAGTGAAGTTTGCGCAGCAAACTTCGGAAGAAAATTGAACATGGAAGTTCAATTTTCTTAGTCCTCTTTAAAGGCCAGTCCCCGTTCTCTGAGGCCTCTCAGCCTCTTCCGGACTCCGGAAACGGACATTTCCATCATGTCTGCAGTCTGCTCAAGCGTGTAGCCGTCGACATAATGCAGTACAGCCATCGTTCTGGTTGTATCCTTCTCGTTTTCGAAAAGCTGATCCAGAAAATGTCCCGTAATGACGAGTTCTTCGTGGTTCTCAATTCCGGCAACCATTTCAAGCATTTCATTTCCGTCATTAACAAATCTGCCCTTGTTTTTACGCAGTTCGTTAAGACAGATATTCGTAGCAATAGTGTAAAGCAGGCTTGAAGGCGCGCGATCATCGAGAACATCGGATTTCTGCAGAACCTTCACGAATACTTCCTGCATGGCATCCAGAGCCTGCTCTTCATTGTTAAGAAGAGAGCGGCACCGGCGGAGTACCATCGGTCCATATTTTGTGTAAAACTGCTCGACATTAATCTTCAAGAAGTCCGTCCCTTTCCATTGTCTGATTATTTAACACGGCCAAGGAGTTTATGTGTTACTTATTTATATAATTTTTTTACTTCTAAATAAACGTATCTGCTGTTAAAAAAAACCATCAGAACACTCAGCTTTTCTTCTTTTTCGCAAATTTCCCGCTTTTTACTTCTTTTGCGGACAGCCTGACACCTGCGGCTTTGACACCCTTCACAAGGAAATCATCAACCGGAAAGTTCTCTTCGAGCACTTTCAGCCTCGGTTTCGGCTTATATTTCAGCTGAACTTCCTCGCCGTCCTTGACTGAGAGCTTCATAACCTCGCACCCGTCCGGAACAAGCTCGTAGGATTTATCCAGAATGAACTGCTCGATTTTACAGCGTTTCAGGTGCGCGTAGCCGGTTTCGTTATGCTTATAAAGGACATTAAAAACACGTTCAGCCATTTCATCCTTGTCGGCGAGACAGCAGAACAGCATGCCTTTGTCGATGAACAGCTTGTCGGGCACATCCGTTACGGAATAAATTCCGCTTTTCCTGATGATTAGAATCCTGTCGTAATTCGAAACATTGAACAGAACCTTGCCGGACCTGACTTCATGCCCGATGTAGCCTGTCTCTTCATCATAACTCAGCGACAGGTTGCGCTGCGCGGCCTCGCGCACATCTACCTTGTCGAAAGAAAGTATTTCAGTTTTCCGTTTTTGTTCGGCATTAACGCCTTCCAGCAGCACGTCCAGGAAAGATACGGCATAACTTACGATGTTTTTCAGATGGAACCTGACCTGCTTAAGCCTGTCGGTAAGCTGCTGCATCTCTTCATGAGCTTTATTGATATCGTATAGTGAAATCCTCCTGATGGGGATTTTCAGCAGGCGTTCAACATCATCTTCGGTTACAGGGCGCTTGATCTCTTCCATGTAGGGCTCGAAGCCGGTGACAACCGTATCGATAACGCCCTTTTTGGTCTTTTTATCTTCAATCCTTTTGTAGATCCGTTCCTCGATGAATATCCGTTCGAGGGTTCTGGCATGAATCTTGTCTTTCAGCCCGCGCTCTTCAAGCTTAAGCTCATCGGTCAGTACCTCGACAATCTGCCCGGCATAGTACTTGATGACTTCGGTAACGGTCATCTGGCACGGAAGGCCGTTCTTAATAACCAGAAGGTTGACTGATATGGATACCTCGCAGTCCGTAAATGCGTAAAGGGCGTCAACAAGCTCATGCGTATATGCCCCGCGGGCAAGTTTAATCTCAATCTCGGCTTTTTCGGTTGTATAATCGGTTATTCCCGAAACTTTTATCTTGTTCCTTCGGGCCGCGCTTTCGATTGAGTTCATCAGGGTTTCGGTTGTGGTGCCGAACGGGATTTCCCTGATCACGATTCGTTTCGGATCCTTTGTATCGAGCTTCGCCCGGACGAGGACCTTCCCGTTTCCGTCGGCATATTCGGACACCTCAACCAGTCCGCCGGTAGGAAAATCCGGGTAAAGCTGGAACGATTTTCCCTGCAGACAGTCTTTGAGCGCAGACAGGACTTCTTCGTAGTTATGAGGAAGAATCTTGGTCGACATACCGACCGCAATACCCTCGGCACCCTGAATAAGCACGACCGGAATCTTCGACCTGAACGAAACAGGCTCGCGGTTTCTGCCGTCGTATGAATCTACATATTCGGTAATCTCGGGATTATACAGAACCTTTTTTGCAAGAGGCAGCGTGCGGCATTCTATGTACCTCGAGGCCGAGGCGGGATCTCCAGTCAGGATATTTCCGAAATTCCCCTGCTTTTCAATAAAAAGGTCCTTGTTTGCAAGAACAACCAGGGCTGAATAGATCGAGGCATCACCGTGAGGATGATACTTCATACAGTGTCCGACGATGTTTGCCACCTTGTGGAACTTACCGTCGTCTACCTCGAAAAGCGAATGCAGAATTCGCCGCTGAACAGGCTTCAGACCGTCCTCTATGTCGGGAATAGCCCTGTCCTTGATTACATATGACGCGTATTCGAGAAAATTATCGTTAAAAAGGGTTTTTGCGTATGCCATCAGATCAGATTCTCCATAATAAAGCTGCGTCTTGTCGGGGTGTTCTTGCCCATAAAGAACTCGAGTGTCTCGGGAATATCCTTTATAGTCTTAATACTGACTTTTACGAGGCGCATGTCTTCATTTATAAACTGTCCGAATTCCTTTGGTGAAATTTCACCGAGGCCCTTGAACCGGGTTATTTCGGCGCCCTTGATTTTTTCAGAGGCTTCGTCACGCTCCCTGTTATTATAGCAATACATGGTTTCTTTTTTATTCCTGACCCTGAAAAGCGGGGTTTCAAGAATATAGACATGTCCTGCGGATACCAGTTCCTCAAAATATGTAAGAAAGAATGTCATCAGCAGGTTCCTGATGTGGAAGCCGTCATAATCGGCATCTGTAGCTATTATCAGTTTTTCGTACCGCAGGCTGTCGAGATCGTTCTCGATGCCGAGAGCCATCATCAGGTTGAACAGCTCCTCGTTCTTATAGATGGCAGCCTTGGTTTTGCCGAATACATTGAAGGGTTTGCCCCTGAGGCTGAAGACGGCCTGTCGGTAGACGTCCCGCGCCGAAACGATCGATCCGGATGCCGACTGCCCCTCAGTGATAAAAATCATCGATTCGTCGCCCTTCTTGTCGCCAAGGTGAAATTTGCAGTCTTTCAGGTTCGGAATCTTCAGCGCGACCTTTTTGGCAGCCTCTCTGGCTTCTTTTCTGACTGCGTTCAGCTCTTTCCGGAGCTTCTCGTTGTTCATTATTTTATCTTCAAGCTTTTTGGCCGCTGTTTTGTTTTTATGCAGGTAGTCGACGACCCCGGACCGGACCTCGTTCACGAGCCAGCCGCGGATTTCGGTATTGCCGAGCTTATTCTTGGTCTGGCTTTCAAAAACCGGGTTCTGAAGCTTAATCGCTACAGCACCGGCAAGACCGTCCCGAGCATCGACCCCCGAATAGTTCTTCTTGAAAAACTCGTTTACGCCCTTCAGGAACCCTTCGCGAAATGCGCTCTGGTGGGTCCCTCCGTCGCTTGTGTACTGTCCGTTTACGAATGAGAAGTAGTTTTCGCCGTAGTTATTGGTATGGGCAAACGCGAACTCAAGCTTTTCGCTTTTATGGTAGCCAATGTCGTAAATTGTTGTTTCGCCTATCTCAGAATCAAGAAGATCAAGCAGACCGTTTTTTGATTCATACTTCTGCTTGTTCAGGTAAAGAGTCAGACCGCTGTTAAGATAGGCATAATTCCAGATTCGCTGATCAATAAATTCATAATTGAAATTGTACTCTCCGAAGATCTGGGGATCCGGAACGAACTCGACATATGTTCCATCGGGCTCCTTGTCGGACTTACCCTCTCTTTTTTTCTTAAGAATACCCCTTTCGAAAATTCCTTCAAAAAACTTCCCGTCGCGGAAAGAAACTACGCGGAAATATTCGGAAAGAGCATTTACAGCCTTGGTTCCGACCCCGTTCAGCCCTACCGAAAACTGGAAAACATCATCATTATACTTCGCACCGGTATTTATAACCGACACACAGTCAACAACCTTACCGAGAGGAATCCCCCTGCCGTAATCACGGACCTTAACCCGGTTATCGGCAACACTGACAATAATCTTGTTGCCGTTGCCCATTATAAATTCGTCTATTGAATTGTCGATTACTTCTTTGAGCAGAACATATATACCGTCATCAAGGTTGGTACCGTCCCCAAGCCGTCCGATATACATTCCAGTTCTGAGCCTAATATGCTCAAGAGAACTCAGAGTCTTTATCTTACTTTCATCGTACGCGGTATTCTTCTTTTCTTTTGCCATTGAGTATTTTAAATCTCCCCCAGTCTGATCATTATTTTACCACTAAATGCACGGGGATTCAATAAGAGCTTTTCAGCCGCAGTTTATCACTGATTCCATGACCGCATTGCGGCCGTTTTCCTTGACATGGTACAGGGCCCGGTCGACATTCTCGATAAACTTCGTCAATCCGAGTCCCTTTTCGTACTCGCCCGCACCGAAGCTCGCGGTCAACCTGCCGGATTTACCAAAATCGGTATTTTCGATAATCCTCCGAAGCTTCTCAGCCATGGCAGAGGCTCCCCGAATCCCTGTGTCGGGAAGAATGATAATAAATTCCTCACCTCCCCACCTCCCGGCAAGATCGATCTGCCTTGAATTCTTTTTCAGTATATCGCCAATCATAACCAGAATCCGATCGCCTTCCTGGTGACCATGAAGATCATTCACTTCTTTAAAATGGTCGATATCGATCATAATCACAGAAAAGGGTACGCCGCGGTTTTCTGCCTTATAGAGCTCATCATCGAGGAATGAGTCAATCTTCAACCTGTTCGCAAGTCCGGTCAAGGCATCGGTATGCGAAAGCCGGCGAAGCTGATCATTGCGGGACTGCAGATCGCCCAGGGTATCTTCAAGCTTTTCAGAGATATAATTCATCGTTGACGCCAATTCTCCGAATTCATCCTTATTCCGGATCTTCAGAGAATATTTAAAATCGAGGTCAGCAACTGCCTCTGCTTTCTTTTTTATTCTGTAAATCGGCTTTGTAAAAACGAAGGATATAGGTACAGCGACAGCAAGTCCCGTCAACAGGACAAAAATAATCGTAACAAAGATTGCGTCTGAAGCGTAATCAATACCCTCCCGTATGTTGTCCGTCGGCTTTTCCATAAAAACAAGATGCTCTTCATCCAGCCGGCCTATCAGAAATACCATATATGGCCCTTCTCCGGACGGCGGGGGTGCAGCACCAACCGGAAGTCCCCCCGGAAGAGGCCCTGAACCGGAAGGGTTCTTTTTCACGAATTCATCCACTCGATCCGTACTATAGATGATAAAGCCGTCCTTACTCTTCAGGAAGTCATTCTCGACAGCCAGGTACAGTTCCCTCGGCAGCCTTCCGATACCCGCAAATCTCGGAGCATTTGAAAACAGTATAGTCAGATCAGAAGCTAAAATGGTCGAGAAACCGCCGAACTGCCGGTCCCTGCCCCGGAAAAAACCATTTTGATCTGCATTTGTATCAAAACTATCTTTATATACAAAGTATACAGTCTTCAATTCATCTTTTATATTGTTTCTGATAATTTCTTCAAGTACAAAAACTGAAGCAGTCTGAAACAGTACAGCTGTTGTGATTAAAATTCCCGCAATTATTAAAAATATCTTGAGTCGTATAGTTAACCTGAACTTCACCCGGCAGTCCTCTGCATGATTATTATATTACTGAATTAAAAACAATTACAGAAATAGTAATATTCTGCATATTACAGGATTAGAAGGCATTTGACAAATGTAATAGGCTGACTGTAAAGGATTATTCCCTTGACCCGGTTACAGAACCTTCGTTATCATTAATCGCAGGAGCCTGTTAATGGAAAAAGAAATTCTGATTATTGTTGCAAGCGTAAGACCGGTTAGAGCCGGCGGAAAAGTCGCCCGATGGGTGATGAATCAGGCCGAAGGCAGACCCGCTGATTATAAATACCGCCTTGTTGACCTGAGGGAAATTAACCTGCCCTTTTTCGATGAGCCGGGATCGCCCAGAACGGCCGAAACATATATTCATCAGCACACAAGAGACTGGAGCGCGATCATCGAACCTGCAGCAGGTTTTATATTTGTTACTCCGGAATACAATCACGGCTACGCTCCCGCACTCAAAAACGCGGTTGATTTTCTTTACAGGGAATGGAAGGGCAAGCCCGCCGGTTTTGTCGGTTACGGGGGAAGCGGTGCGAAGGATTCTATCCGGCAAATGAGGGAGATCCTCGACCGCTTCAGGATGAGAATAGCAGAAAATCAGTCTGGAATTTCAAAAATCGGGGAAGCCTTCGATGAGGACGGCCGACTGAATGAGGACCTTGTAAGCGGCAGCATAACAGCTCTTTTCGACGAGCTTGAGGGAATGATCGCTTCAACAGCCTAACTGGTTTTTTCGTATCGCGGGGTTAAGACGAGTGTAATTGCAGCAATTAAGAGAGGAACATCCATCAGAAGGAATACGAAAGGGTTATCAACAACCCCAAACATGCACATGGCAATAATACTGAATGCAAGACACATGGCCCCGCTGATTTTCGGCTTGCTGAACGACAGAGCAAAAGCACTGAGAGGCGGAATGATAACAGTTAATGCCTCAACAATAAAATCCTGAACCGATTCCGCGCTCATAATCACAAACACGCTCCAGAAAAGAATTTCAACAATAATTATAAGCCTTCCAACCGCTGTCCGAACGAGTCCGGAACGGAAAGTTGATATAAACAGCCTCCCGACTACAGGTAACCGCTCATTTTTCATATCCCGGCCCTGAGCTTAGGAGGCTTGAAGTCTCCGGACGGGCCCTTGTACCGAAGCCTGCCGACGGTTGATTTTCCGATTTGTATCGCTTCGGTCGGACATTGATGGACGCAGCGCATACAAAGAATACATTCGTCGCCGAATGTCACGGTTTCAGAACTGACACTTATATTACCGACAGGACAGACCGATGCACATTTTCCGCAGTGAATACAGCTGCTGTCGGCATAGTACTTTTTCCGCAGCCCGCCTTCCATCAGCTTCATCAGTCCGCCTAAAAACAGACTGCCAAGACCTATGGTTCCGCTTTTTTTTAAACCGTTTCCGCTGCCGTCGATAAAACCGGCAAGCCCTGAAAAATCTCCGGGAAAATTATCCAGCAGCCTTTTTGCGGCGCGTCCGTCTTTTTTCAAAAACGCAAGACCGTCTGACCCCGGCATTTTATATTCTACCGAGGAAAGTACGTCGTACCCCCGGGCATTCAGAAGCCGGGCAGCCCTCGCGGCTGCTTTGCCGCTGAACCAGGCCTTGGTGCAGAACAGCTTCACCTTCGCACCTTTTCCATCGGGCAGCGCTTCGATAAACTCTCTTACAAAGCCCGGCATATCACAGGCGTACACGGGGAATCCGAGGTAGAACATTTCCGGAACTTCAAATCCCGATGGTTCCATCTTCTCAATCGGACTGCATTCAACGACCGCATCTCTTTCCTTCAGCCGGGATTCTATCAGCCCGGCAATATAAGCTGTGTTTCCTGTTCCGCTGAAATATATGATTTTAATCATTGAAGGTCCTCCATTGGTTAGCATTGAATCTATTATTACATAAATTTGGAGCAATTCGTAGGTTCCTGATATAAAACTTGACTTACCCCGGTACAGATATCTATATTAGTATTAGACCAAATGGTCTAGACCATCAAGTCTATAGTTACATTAACTTCATGACACAGGAGGCCGAATGAACAGAAAGATTTGTATAATAACAGGAGCTAACTCCGGAATAGGACAGCAGGCTGCAATACAGATTGCAGAACAGGGATTTCACGTAATTATGGCATGCCGCAGCAGGGACCGCGGCCAGACGGCTCTTGATGAAATACTGAAAACCAACCCGGCACTTTCGCTCGAGCTTAGAACTGTAGATATGGGGCTGCAGAGTTCAATCCGCGCATTTGCGGAAGATTTTAAAAGGGATTACGTCAGTCTTGATGTACTGATACATAACGCTGCAATTTTTAATATTACCCAAAAGGAGCGGGAACTCACCGCCGAAGGAGTAGAATCGATCTGGGCGGCAAACCATTTAGGTCCCGTCCTGATGACCGAACTGCTGCTCGAGAACCTGCTCAAAAGCAAAAACGGAAGGGTTCTGACTGTTTCATCGAGGGGCCTGCAGGCAAAACCGTTTCTTAAAGTCGATTTGAACGATCCTGAATTCTCATCCAGAAAATTCAGCATTGTGAACGCATACTACCAGTCGAAACTTGCACAGGTTATGTACAGCTGGTGGATGGCCGACAGGCTCAAAGACACCCGGGTTACGGTGAACAGCATCAGGGTAACCGCCGTAAAGGTTGATATTTCCCGCCACCCCGAACTTAGTCCGTTCATGAAATGGGTGTATATGCAGAAAGCGAAAAAGTCGATTACACCGAAGCAGATGGCCCGGACATATACTCATCTGGCGGTTTCGGATCAGGCGGCAGATTCGAACGGCAGTTACTTCGATGAAAACAATAAAAAGGTTGATTCCGGAAAATACTCACATGACAAAGAGAATATCCGTGCTGTAATGAAACTGACTGCAGCGTATATTGATGAGCTGAAAAGGATTGTGTAATCAATGGCAAAGCGGGTAATTGACGAGCAGGCACTCTTGGATGCTGCGCTTTCTGAATTCTCGTCCAGAAGCTACGAAGAGGCATCAGTCAACAAAATCATATCAAGCGCCGGAATACCCAAAGGGTCCTTCTATTACAGGTTCAGGAACAAATATGCAATTTATCTACACCTGATCAGGGAGAGCAGCAGGAAAAAATGGGAATATATTCGGAACACGGCAGAACCTGACAATCAGGCGCAAACCGGCGGTGATATTTTCGATATTTTCCTGTCGCAGGCTGAAGCCGGGCTGCACTTCGCAGCAGAATACCCCGCATTCCACAGGCTGGGCATAATGTTCTCAAAAGAGAAGGGCACCGCTGTTTACAGGCAGATTCTTATGGATCTCGGAGCAGCAGATGATGCAGGACTTGACAGGCTGATTGATGCAGAGTTCGGCTCAGGTAATTTCAGCAGCCGCTACTCGGAAGACTTCATAAGAAAAATGATTAAGGCCCTGTTGTTTTCATTTGATGAAATATTCTTCGGCAGTGATGACGAAGTGCCCGGGCTTGAAAAATCCATGTCATATCTGCATGAGCTGGTACAGTTCATGAAAACCGGACTCGGGGCAGGGATGTCCGAACCGTAGCGGCGATAAAAAAGGGGATCCTTCGCAACCGGATCCCCTGTGATTCAATCAGGCAATAATTCAGACCGCTGCTAACCCTGCTTAAGCGGGTAGCCGGCCTTGTCGAGCGCCGCGACTATATGGTCTTCAGCTTCGCGCAGGAATTCATGAGAGAGTGTTTTTTCCCGGTCAAGCAGC
>QKCC01000109.1 GCA_003245835.1 Spirochaetales bacterium
GAGTTAAATGCAGTGACCGCGTCAATCTGCCCCCATAGTCCGGGCCCGGACGAAACGAAGGCAACAGCATCCAGTTTTCCGGAAGTTCCGTACACCTTGTAAATATCGCCGTCCTGTTTTACACGGCTGTCGTACAGATTGTTAATCTGCTCGTTAGTTCCCGGCACTTCAATACCCGATGCGGCGAGCACCGCTTTTTTCAGCACAAGGCCTTCATTCTCGGTCACCAGTTCCAGTGTCGAAAGATGTATTCCGGAAACAAGAGCAATGCAGATTATGGTTATTACGGCCATAATAATGACCGGTTTTATTCTTTCGGAGTAAAAGCTGTCGTTTTTCACGCTTCACCCCCTTTTTCTTTTGCAGCGGACTTTCGCTTATTTTTCTGCTCTTTCAGGATGTGATCCAAAAGCGGGGCAAACATATTCGCAATCAGTATGGCAAAGGTGACCCCTTCAATCCAGATTGCAAAGACCCTTATAAGCGATATCAGGGCGCCTATCAACGCGCCGTAAATCCAGCGGCCTGCGTCGGTTGTCTGAGACGAAGATATCGGATCAGTCGCCATGAAAACCAGACCGTAGAGGAGGCTTCCGCTGAACAGGCTGTAAAGCGGATTCACAGCCGTTTCTATTCCGCCGAAAAAGAGCGCGGACTGTACAACAGCGAACCCGATTAGGCCGGAAAGGATAATCCTGATGTTGGCAGCCTTGCGCACGACCAGAAAAACCCCGGCGGCAAGAATCAGAATCGCACTCGTTTCACCGAGAGAGCCCGCGGTAATACCCGTCACGAGGTTTGAAAGTGCAACGCTGCCCCCCGAGTTTAAATCGAACAGCGGTGTAGCCCTTGAAACCGCGTCCGCGCCGGCAAGCCATTGCGTAAACCCGCCCGGAAATCCGCCGGCAGGCTGCACGAAACCGGCAGTCAGCGGCACGCCGAAACTGATATATACAAAAGCTCGGCCTGAAATTGCCGGGTTAAAGATATTGCGTCCGAATCCCCCGAAAACCATTTTGCCGAACACAATTCCGAACACAATTCCGACCACGGCAATCCAGTACGGAACAGCCGGCGGAAGCGAGAGCGCAAAAAGAAAGTTGCTTACGAATACGGCCGAGCTGACCTGTTTCCGGTAGATTTTTGCGAAAATGAATTCACTCAGGAACCCTGCAGCGTTGACAACGGCAAGAACCGAAAGTGATCGCCATCCGAACAGATAGACGGAAAATACGGCTATAGGTATAAGGGCGTATACCACCTGCCACATTACCTTCTGTTTCATTATCAAAGGCTTTTTTGTTTTAGGTTTATCCATGGATTAATCTTTACGGAAATTCGCGGTCTTGTCAAACAGATATTTATTAATAATTATGCAGCCATAATTCATATTGTTAATCATCACCCGTCACTTTTTAATTATCCCTCGAAAGCGGTTGCAGAATTAAAATACCCCCAATTTTTAGAATATCTTCTTTGCACTACATGTATTTACCCCCAAATACCGCTTTCAAATTTATTAGGGATATGAATAATAGCTGCACTTATATCTGTCTCATCTGTGGACAGCGATGTCGGCAAAAAAAATCTACCTTTTTTTTGCCGATATTGATGCCCGCAAGTGCAGATAGTTTTTAATATGCAGCCATAATTCATATTGTTAATCATCACCCGCTCTTATTGACCCTGACCTTTAAATATAAGAAAATAGGAATATAAGGAAGATACTTAATGACATTAGAAACAATATCCCGCGATCTGCAGTGCACCGAATACACGGCCGGCAGCAGCTACTGCAGCGGGATCATCGAGCACATCGCAGCAAGCGACCTGATGAGTGAAGTCCTCGTCGCCGAAGAAGAAAACCTGCTGCTGATTACGGCTCTGAATACTGAACAGACGATAAGAACAGCCAATATTGTCGACGCTGCAGGGGTCCTGCTCGTCAACGGAAAAATACCCCAGCCGGGGATGGTAAAACTTGCAAAAGAATTCAACCTGACGCTGATCTCTACCAGAGTAAGCATGTTTGCTGCCTGTGCAGCAGTATATTCCGCTATGACCAGAGAAGATGATTAAGAAATTGATTCCAATTTATGAAAATCAGACACCGCTTGTAGTCCTCGAGCTGATTCAGGGCCACAAGATTGCCGAAATTATGTCGGCGGATGTAATAAGTGTCGGCCCCGACGTCACTATGCGTGAGGTCAAAAAAATCATGAAGGAAAAAGCAATCAGCGGCATGCCGGTTATAAACCGAAGACGGCTCGTCGGAATTGTAAGCATGGAAGATCTTCTCAACGCGCTCGAAGCCGGCCTCATGGATGATCCGGTCGGAAAGCATATGTCACGAAACCCCGTAGTCCTCGAAGAGCAGATGCCGGTAAGCTTCGCAATCGACTACTTCGAAAACTACAGCTTCAACCGCTTCCCGGTGCTGAACGAGAACAAGGAAATCGTCGGGATGCTGACCGGGCGCGACATAATCATGCATATGATAAAAGTCATGAACCGCGAGATAGGCAGACTCGAAGAGATGGCCAAATTCGGACACAGGACCGAGATAGGCAACATCATCAGACGGTACGCAGTAGTACAGAACGATTTCAAGAACGCCGGCAGAGCCTCGAGCGAGATTAAATCGATTCTGCAGGAATACCAGGTCAACCGCAGAATAATCAGGGCTGTTGCTACTGCAGTCTACGAGCTCGAAATCAACCAGGTGGTTCATTCGAAAGGCGGAGAGATTGTCTGCAGGATATCAGATAACCATGTGGAAATACTCGCAAGGGACCGCGGTCCCGGAATTGAAAATATTGAACTTGCGCTGCAGGAAGGATACTCAACTGCAACCGACTGGATTCGATCGATGGGATTCGGTGCAGGAATGGGACTGCCTAACATCAAGCGCGTATCGGACAAATTCACGATTAAATCGGATCCGAAGGGAACGGAAATCCGGGTAATTATAGACCTTCCTGAAAAGGAGGAGGCCCTCTCGCCGGCTGCCGTTTGAAATATAAACTTCAGGAACGGCTGCAGCTATAATTCATATCGCTTCTTCCCGGGACAAATCCTCGACATTACAGTAGAAAACATATAGAATATATTTATGAAAATCGAAGAAATGAACAACATTCTGGGTTTTGAACTTCTTACAAAATGCCCGGACAAAGATATTATAGCTGCATATACATCGGACCTGCTGAGCGATGTTATGGGAAATGCGCCTGACGATTCGGTACTTATCACAATTCAGGCCCATAAAAATACTATAGCAGTGGCCTCGCTTGCGGGAATTAACGCGGTTATTCTCTGTAACAACAGACAGGCGCCTGAAGACATGATACCTGCCGCAGAGAACGAAGAAATAGCCATTATAAAAACAGAACTCAACCAGTTCGAAGTATCCCTCGCCGTAGCCAAAGCGCTTGGTTTCTGCGGCAGAACCTCTTAAAGTTGAAGCTGAAGGCAGACCTTCACATACATTCCTGCCTCAGTCCCTGCGGCAGCCTTGAAATGTCGCCGTCCGGGATTGCACGGCAGGCAAAACGTGCGGGACTCGATGCTGCGGCCTTAACCGATCATAATTCGGCTCTGAACTGCAGAACTTTTGAGACATGCTGCAGAGAGCTTGGTATTCTGCCGCTGTTCGGAATTGAAGCCTCGACAATAGAAGAAGCGCATGTGCTCTGCCTTTTCGAGAGCGTAGAACAGGCGGAAGAGCTAGGCAAAATAATCTACGATAAACTTCCGGGCATTATAAATCAACCGGAAAAATTCGGCGACCAGGTTTTTGTTGATGCCGATGAAAACATCCTTGGTGAAGTCGGCAAATTCCTGACTTCGGCGGCTGAAATCAGCCTTGACGAACTGTTTGAAACCGTAGACATGCTCGGCGGTATGTTTATTCCCGCACATATCGACAGACCTGTCTTCAGCATCCCTTCACAGCTTGGATTTCTTCCGGACATGAAATATACCGCACTCGAAACAACAGTTATGCCCTGTCCGGTTAAAACAGCTGATACTCCGCTGCTGATGAACTCCGATGCCCATTATCCCGGTGATATTGCCTGCAGGTATTCAATACTGGAAGCTGAAACACTGTCCTTCAATGCAATCAGAAATGCAATCAGGAACAACAGGATATCTTTCAAAAATTTGTAATTCAATCCAGGAATACCTATAATTAGGTTATGGAAATAAAACCGAATTCGGAAATATTTTTCCAGACCCTTAATAAAATATCCGAACCTGTTGTACTGCTCTCTGTCGACCTTAAATTCATGTGGGCAAATGAATCCTACCTGAAACATATGAATCTCAGCTACGAAGAAGCCCTTACAAAAAAAATCGATGATATTATGCCCGGCGAATATATCGATATTCTTAAGAAGAAATTCAGGACTATAAGCAGGGATAATGTTTCATTCGAAAATTTATACCCGCTTAAGCTGCCCGACGGTTCATATATGATTGAAACATGGCATAACGAAGGAATCTTCGACCAGTCCGGAAAGCTGCTGTATTATTACTGTATTGCTACAATTAAAAACAGAAACAGTGATGAGATCCTTGCTGAAAATGAGATCTCGCTTGTTTCCAACATGCTGTTAGGTGCTTCGGTGATAGGAATAATTATCGCGGTGGAAGACCGTATTATTTATATCAACCGAAAAATCAGCGACATATTCGGTACTGCCGCCGATCGGCTGATAAAGGCACCGAAGCTTCGGGAATATCTCGAAAAACTTCTTCAGGGGAATGCGGGCCCTGTACTTGGTCCTGTAACCGACAGACCTGAGGCTCATGAGGTCTGCATCAAACATCCGGACGGATATGATTGCTGGGTTTCGATTATTCGAAAGGAACAATTCTTCAATTCCGTAAAAACCGACCTTTTTATTTTTGAAGAGATCACTGAAAGAAAACTGAATGAAATTGAATCGCTTGAAGCAAACAACAAACTCAACAATATGGCGCGGATAGCCAAACTGGGTTACTGGGAGAAGGATTTCAATAATATCTACTGGAGATGGTCCGATGAGACCTATGATATCTATGAAATAGCCAGGGGCACTTTGATAACGGAAGAAGTGATAAATACTCACATTACTCCCGAATCCGCGCTGCAAAGAAGAAAAAATATGGCATTGCTGCTGAAAACAGATAATCCCACGAACAACTATTCCTTTGAATATAAAATCATCACAGATGCAGGTAAAATTAAATGGATTGCGGGCGAAGCCTTTTATCATCGCAAAACCGATGAAACAAACGATAAATTCTACGGATGGGTGCAGGACATCACCTCACGAAAGCAGATAGAAGAGGATCTTATAAAGGCCAAGGAAAAGGCCGAGGAATCAGAAAGGCTCAAAACCTCGTTTATTGAAAATATGAGCCATGAAATCAGGACTCCGCTTAACGCGATCCTCGGGTTCTCCGATTTACTGACAAAAAATCCGACTGAGAGCGAAAAGCACAAATTCAAAAAAATTATCAACCAGAGCAGCAAGCTTCTGCTGAAGGTAATAGATGACATTCTGGATATCTCTACGATTGAATCAGGAAATCTCGACCTTGAATTCGAAGAGATCCCTGTTCAAAGCCTCTTTCAGAGCATTTCGGATGTATTTACTGAACATGAAAATACTGAAATATTCTTCTTCGTAGAGGAACCGGAAGAAGATATTATAATCAGAACCGACAGGGAGCGGCTTAAACAAGTGCTGCTTAATCTTATTAACAATGCGTTCAAATATACCCTTGAGGGCTGCATTACCGTTTCGTGCAAACCGGTTGAGAGCGGAGAATATATTACATTCTCAGTAAAGGACACAGGCATAGGCATAGAAAAGGAACAGCTCGAACATATATTCGATCGGTTCTATCAGGCAGATACATTCAGCAAGGGAACAGGACTCGGCCTCGCAATTTCAAAATCAATAGTGGAACAGATGCAGGGCTCGATCTCTGTTACATCAACCCCAGGTGCAGGTTCAGTTTTCAGTTTTACTATTCCCCGAATATAAAAAACGCCGCCCGGAATCCCCGGACGGCGGAATTATTAATACGGTAAATCTCTGACCTATTTCTGGTAAACATCTCTCGGAGTATAATGTGTATGCAGAAGATGGTGAGATTTCTCACTCATTGGTTTTCCGAGAAAATCCTTGTAGATTTGGGCTATTTCCGGGTTATGGTGCGAACATCTTAACTCAGACTTTTCATCATCCCTGTAGATACCGGCTATTCGCTTCTCGCGCACGTCATCTTCAGTTCCGTAGGGCTGTCCGCCTCCGGCGATACATCCGCCGCGGCAGGCCATTACCTCGATAAAATGGTACGGAGGCTCCGCCCCGGCAGCCCTGGCAGCCCTGACTTCATCAAGAACAGACTTCACATTGGCAATACCATGAGCGACTGCGACCTTCACCTTTGTACCCTTTATATCGACTTCGCCGACCTTTACACCGTCCATACCCCTAACGGCTTCAACATTAACATTCGCAAGCTCTTCTTTGGTAATAAGATAGTAGGCGGAGCGTACAGCAGCTTCCATAACACCGCCGGTTACACCGAAAATAGTTCCGGCACCTGTATATGCACCAATCGGGCTGTCAGCCTTCTCTTCCGGCAGGTTTTTGAAGTCTATTCCGGCGGTTTTAATCATTCTGGCAAGCTCTCTTGTCGTCAGAACAAGGTCCACGTCGTCATAACCTGATGACTGCATGTTTTCATCCCTGATTCTTTCGAATTTCTTTGCAGTACAGGGCATTATCGATACCGAGTAAATGCTTGCAGGGTCAATACCCCGGTTTTCGGCATAATACGTCTTTATCACTGCGCCCTGCATCATCTGCGGTGATTTAGCAGTCGAGAAATTCGGAATCATATCCGGGTAGTACTTTTCCATGTAATCAGTCCAGGCTGGACAGCACGAGGTAAGCTGCGGAAGGTCGCCCTTGCCGTTTACAACACGTTCAACAAACTCGGAGCCTTCTTCCATAATTGTGAGGTCTGCGGAGAAATTGGTATCGAATACGGCATCAACGCCGAGACGCCTGAGCGCCGCGTATATCTTTCCTGTAACGATTTCGCCCGGTTCCATACCGAAGGCTTCGCCTATGGCGACCCTTACGGCAGGCGCCATCTGAACTGCTACATGCTTCGTTTCATCAATTATGGCTTTCCGCAGTTTTTCGGTTTCATCCTTCTCGTAGATTGCTCCTACCGGACAATGCGCTGAACACTGACCGCATTTAATACACGGGCTTTCGTTCAGAACGACACCGGCGGAAGGCATCAGTCTTGTCTGCTCACCGCGTCCGATAAACTCAAGCGCCCATACATCCTGAAGCTGCTGGCAGACCTGCGCGCAGCGGCCGCACTGAATACACTTTGACGGATCAAGCACTATCGAAGGTGTCGACTCATCCTTCGGCAGCCGCTTCACATTCCTGTCGAACGGAATCTCACGGATACCGTATTCAGCGGCAAGTCTCTGCAGCTCACAGGTCTGGTTCCGGCCGCATGTCAGACACTCCTGCGGATGGTCGGCAAGCGTCATCTCGATAACTGTTTTTCGTATGGAATGGATTTCAGTATCCTGGGTTATATAATTCTGGCCTTCAGAAACAAGCGTCGAGCATGACCTGACCATCCTCGGATTGCCTTCAATCTTGACTACACAGATACCGCAAGCCGCCCATGGCGAAAGGTCAGGGTGATAGCAAAGCGTCGGAATATTACAGCCGGCGAGCTTTGCAGCCTTTAATATTGAAGTTCCGGCGGGAACCGTAAGCGGTCTGCCGTTGATCTTTATATCTACACTCACTGTTATTCTCCTTACTCAGCTCTTTGAAATTGCGCCGAATTTGCAGGCGTTAAAACACTCGCCGCACTTGATACATTCGATCTGGTTAATCACATGAGCCTGTTTTCTCTCTCCGCTGATACAATTCACCGGACACTTTCTGGCACAGACTGTACAGCCTATACATTTGTCAGCGATAATCTCAAACCTCACAAGGTCCTTGCACTTTCCGGCCTTGCAGACCTTGTCTTCAACATGCTCGAGGTATTCATTTTTAAAATATTTCATTGACGACAGAATCGGGTTAGGCGCAGTCTGGCCTAGCCCGCAGAGGGCCGCCTTCTTCATTGCGTTGCCGATTATTTCGAGGTTTTCAAGGTCCTTCATAGACCCCTTGCCCTTCGAAATCTTGTCGAGTATATCGTAGAGTTTTCTGGTACCGATTCTGCAGGGGGCGCATTTACCGCATGATTCTTCCACGCAGAAATCCTGGTAGAATTTGGCTACGTCGATGATACAGTCGTCCTCATCCATAACAATCATTCCGCCTGAGCCCATCATTGAACCTATTGCAGTCAGCTGGTCGAAATCAATCGGCGTATCGAGGAAATCCGACGTAATAACTCCGCCTGAAGGACCGCCTGTCTGGACAGCCTTAAAAGCCTTTCCGCCGCGGATTCCGCCGCCGATATCAAAGACAATCTCGCGCAGTGTCGTGCCCATCGGGACCTCGACGAGGCCGGAGTTGTTTATTTTACCGGTGAGAGCAAAAACCTTGGTTCCGGAAGAACGTTCGGTTCCTATTGAACGGAACCAGCTGCCGCCCTTAAGGATTATCATGGGCACATTTGCCCAGGTTTCAACGTTATTTATTACAGTCGGTTCTGCCCAGAGTCCTTCAACAGCCGGAAAAGGCGGTTTAGGTGTGGGCATACCGCGGTTTCCTTCAATTGAGCGCAGCAGCGCTGTTTCTTCACCGCAGACAAAGGCGCCTGCACCGAGCCGGATCTCAAAATCAAAATCAAATCCGCTGCCGAGGATGTCTTTTCCGAAAAGCCCGTACTCGCGGGCCTGGCCGATCGCGATCTCGAGACGCTCAATTGCGAGCGGGTATTCCGCCCTTATATAGATGACGCCCTTGTTTGCGCCGACAGCGTAGCCTGCTATAGCCATAGCTTCAAGAACAGAATGGGGATCGCCTTCAAGCGTGGATCTGTCCATGTACGCACCGGGGTCGCCCTCGTCAGCGTTACAGACTATGTATTTCTGTTCCTTATCGACGTTCTTCGTAAAATTCCATTTCATCCAGGTCGGGAACCCCGCGCCGCCGCGGCCGCGAAGCCCGGACTCTTTCAGTTCATTAATGACGTCTTCGGGAGTCATTTCGAACAGCACTTTTTCAAGCGCGGCATAACCTTCTCTCGCAATGTACTCATCGATTTTTTCAGGGTCAATAAATCCGCAGTTTCGAAGTACTATTCGCACCTGCTTCTGGTAGAATTTGATATCTTCTATATCGAACTCGTCCTTGTTTTTTTCAGCATCCTTATCAACGTAAAGAAGTCTTTTGATCATTCGGCCCTTGACGATCGACTCTGAAATAATTTCTTTTGCATCTTCCGGAACGACCTCGACGTAGAAGGCTTCTTCCGGAAGTATCTTGACTATCGGGCCCTTTTCACAGAAGCCGAAACACCCGGTTTTTACGATCTGCACATCGTTTTTAACGCCCTGTGCCTCGGCTTCAGCCGAAAGCGCGTTATAAATCTCTGTTGCTCTACTCGATTCACAGGCAGTACCGCCGCAAACAAGTATATAGTTTTTTACCGCCATACTAACCCCCGTTATTCCTTTACAATGTCTTTAGCCGGTCTGTCGAAGATATGGTTATCGACAAGCTTACCCTTGAGGACATGGTCCGTAATTATTGCCCTCGCAGTTTTTCCGTCAACATTTCCGTAGATGGTATCCGGCATCCCCGGGACCTTAACCTCAACCGTCGGCTCTACATAACAGAGACCCATGCAGCCGGTCTGTTTTACAGTTACATTTTCAATTTTATGTTTCTCTATCTCATCAAGAAATGCATCAAGCGATTCCTTGGCGCCGGCAGCAATACCGCAGGTCCCCATTCCGATGATGATATGAATATCTTTGCCTTCAGTCTCTCTTTTATCAAGCTCGCCTTTTTTGCTTTCACGCAGCTTTCTGAGTTCTTCAAGAGTCATCTTAGCCATTAGCTCTCTCCTTCAAATAAACCTTCTTCCTGGGATTTTAAAAACTGCCTTGCCAGAATCAGGGATTCAGCGTCGTTCAGGTCCCCAAGAACATCGATCATCTCTTTTCTATTTATAAAATAGCTGTCTTTCTTTCCGTTTCGCTCGAGCCTGCGTTCAAACTCAAGTTCAAAATCCCCTTCAAACATAATTGCCTGAAGAATCATACCGCTGACATCTCCGGTCGGAGGTGTATCAACATGGTCAGGATCAAATGAAAAACTCAGTTCGGTGCCCCTTCCTTTTGCAGAATCAATCGACCATCTGCCGTTTGCCTGCTGCACCGCCTGAATCATGAACGGCAGACCCAGGCCCACCTTTCTTTTTTTATGCTTTAATCCGTCCGTATAAAAAGGATCAACCGCTTTTTTCAGCTCTTCATCCGTCATACCTTTTCCGTCGTCTTTAATCGTCACTGAAAAACTCCCGGGCTTTTCGTCTATTAACAGACTGATGCTTACCGCATTCGCCTCAATGGAATTCTGCAGACAATCAAGAACGAAATCGCAGACGGCCGCGTGCATTTACCCCTTCTCTCTGAATCCGGCAACTATTCCTGGCAGATCATCCTTTGTTACCTTGCCGAAAACTTCCCCGTCAACAATCATTACCGGTGCAAGACCGCAGCAGCCTACACAGCGGACTGATTCGATCGAAAAAAGTCCGTCATCTGTAACTTCGTTGACAGCAATACCAATAAGAGTCTCCAATTCCTTGATTAGATCGTTTCCGCCTTTCAGATAACAGGCAGTGCCCATACAAACCTGAATATTGTATTTTCCGGGTTTATCAAGTTTGAAGAAGTGATAAAATGTTATCACACCGTAAATTTTGGCGAGCGGAGTGTCGAGCATCTCAGAAACCCTGATTGCAGCCTCACGCGGAATATAACCGAATTCCCCCTGGACTCTGTGAAGTACCATTATCAGGTTTCCGGGTTTCGTCTTCCATTCCTCAATGAATGATACGAGTTCTTTCGAGAACTCTATCTGAGGAGCCGTTTCAACAGCCATAGTTCCTCCTCTATGTCAGTTTTTAAAATTGTCTTTATAGTAGAGGATATTTAGATATTGTAAAATGTCAATACAACAATGTCCATATTGGCTGATTTTGACCCGTTGTTTCAAATATTTTTTCAATAAATATCGCTTTTTTCAAAATAAAACTTTACTTTTACCTAATTTATGTGAATAATATAACAACAAATATATTTATATAAACTTATTTTCACAACAAGGAGATTTATCGGGTTAATGAACAAGGAATTGATACTCAGACTTTCCAAATATAAGAGACTTTTGTATAAACTGAAAGCACTAGGCCTGGAACGGGTTTTCTCAAACAACCTCGGCGATGCTATAGGCGTAGCCCCGTCGCTTGTAAGAAAGGACTTTTCCGTACTGAACCTGCCGGGAAACAAACGCGGAGGTTACGACATCGACATGCTGATAGACAGTCTTGATGTAGTCCTCGGCCGAGACAAGCCCCAGGAGGTGATTGTTGCCGGATGCGGCAGAATTGGAACCGCGCTTATGCAGTACGAGGAATTCAGAAATGAAGGAATCAAGATAATTGCGGGCTTCGACGTTTCTCCTGAAAATGTGTCAAAAACTTCGGGAGTTCCTATCTATCATATAAAAGAAATGAATAATTTCGTCAAAAAGAATAATACTAGGGTAGGAATTATTGCCGTTCCGGACAGTGAAGCAGCGGCAACCCTGGACCTGATGATTGAATCCGGCATAAGGGGAATCCTGAATTTTGCATCTATTGAATTGAAAATAAACAACCGCGGTGAAATAGACAACCAGGAAAAGCCGTGCACGATCCACAACATCAATATCTGCCTGGAACTTGAACACCTGTTTTACCAGGTAAACGTCGCCAACGAGGCCTGACATTTCAGTCTGCCCCGCGGAGTGTCAGAACAACAGGAAGATGATCGGAACATCCGGTCCCTGTTGAGGAATGCCACTTCAGCGGCCGGCCTTCTGAATCTGTATTAAATCCCAGAACCGCAGTCCTGAATCCCGAATACTCATATCCTTTTCCGTCAAAAAAACCGCTGCCGAGGAAGAACTGGTCTATCGTTTCCCATCCTCCGTCGTAATAATAGCTTCCAGCAGCACTGGTACCGCTCCATGGGTTAAAGAAAACCTGTTCACCGGACGCATCAACGAAAGCGCTGCCGGAACAGAGCACTCCCGGCAGCTGAGCGGAGATGCCGGCCTGAACGATTCTGACCGCTGTAGGATAAAGCCCGCCGGTCCGGGAATATTCGTCATGAGATTCGTTAAAGTCGCCTGCTGCAAGAACAAGACTGCCGTGAGACTCCCGGACCGGGGCTGTCATAAGTTCATAAAGCAGTTCAGCGGCAGCAATCCGAAGAGGTTCGGTTTCTTCCGCCCCCCCGAGCTTGGATTTCCAGTGATTCACAAAGATGACAATCGGTTCCCGGCCGTCCGGCAGCGCTATATGAAGTTCGGCAATATTCCGCCCTGCAGTACTGCCGTTATAGTTTACCGCGTGATTCAGTGCTTCTGTAACCGGGTACCGGCTCAGCACCCCGATTCCTATCGCCGAGCCTTCAGTCGGAAAGAACATTGAGTATTTATAACCTGAAGCCTTCAGCCCGTTTTCGTTAAGATGCCTCAGTGCGTTGAAGTTTTCGATTTCCTGAAGCAGAACTATATCCGGACCGCCCTTAACCGAAGCTGTGACAACATCGGCAAGAGCGGAAGATTTCCGGCTGAAATTGTCATAAGTCCACTCCCCGTTTGAGGGATCGAACTCGTAATATTCGGTACCGTTGTCTGTGTCATCGAAGAAGTTCTGAACATTCCACGACATGATTACCAGCTCCTGCGGTTCACGGCCCGAATCCGAGCAGCCGGACAGGATAATAATTATAAAAAGGGGAAAAGCTGTTTTCATGCACCTGTATAACCGGATTTTTCACTAACGATTCACGCTGCAGGCACAAAAAGCATATGACAGGACAATAAAAAACCCGGAATAACCCGGGTTTAAATATTTATCGCAGCTGTCTTATTTTTTAAGATAATCGGAAATAGCTTTTATTTCATCAGCCGGCGAAAGCGATTCCGGAACAAAGTCTTCCCCGGTAATCTGCTCATAGGCGCTGATATATCTTCTGCTGACTTCGGCCCTTACCTCATCAGGAATCTCGGGATTCTCGCCCTGTCCCATGAAGTTCTTTTCCTCCATCAGCCACTGGCGAAGGTATTCCTTGTCTATCTTGCGCTGCTTCTCACCTGCCTCAAAGAGCTCCATGTAGGTATCAGCATACCAGAATCGGCTCGAATCGGGGGTGTGCATTTCATCGACAATAACAAGCTTTCCGTCAAGAAGGCCGAATTCGTATTTTGTATCTACAAGAATCAGCCCGCGCTTCGCAAGGGTTTCACTGCCGTAGTTAAAAAGATCGACCGCGGCTTTCTCGACCTGCCGCCAGAGTCCTTCTTCAACCAGGCCGGTCTCAACGATATCTTTGCAGCTTATAGGTAAATCATGCTCACCCATTTCAGCCTTTGTTGACGGTGTAAGCAGCGGAACATCAAATTTCTGGTTCATCTTCATACCGGCAGGAAGTTCGATGCCCGATATGGCTTTACCGTCCTGGTAGTCCCTCCATGCGGAACCGGTAAGGTAGCCGCGGACGATTACCTCAACCGGAAGAACCTCACATTTTTTAACAGCCACTGTTCTGGCTGTAATACGTTCTGCGATATGATTGGCTACTATGTTTCCGGTATTTCCGAACCAGAACAAAGAAAGTCTGTTCAGAATCTCACCCTTGAACGGGATAGTTGAAAGAACCCTGTCGAACGCGGAAATCCTGTCTGATGTGGCAATCACAAGCTGATCGCCCTTATCGAATATATCGCGAACCTTTCCGGAGATAAATTCGGTTCCGGCCGGAACTTCGCTTTTTTTAAAGCCCTCAAATGTGGTTTTCAATGCTTCGGCAGAAATTTCCATTACTTCCATTCGCTCCTTTTTGTAATTATCTTCGATATCAGCCCGTACGCTTTGGCTTCTTCTGAACCCATCCAGTAATCACGATCGGTATCCTTCTCGACCTGTTCAAGTTTCTGGCCGGTCTCGTCCGCGATCAGCTGGTTGAGTTTAATCCTGAGCTTCTCAAGCTCTTTTGCGTGTATTTCGATCTCTGTAGCCACTCCGCGCATGCCCGACAGCGGCTGATGAATCAGGTAATGGGAATTGGGAAGACCGATACGTCTTTCCTTCGGAGCGGCAAGCAGGATCAGCGCCCCGGCGCTTGCAACCAGCCCCATCCCGACAGTATAAACCTCAGGAGCTACAAATCTTATCATGTCAAAAATAGCAAATCCCGCATCAACATCTCCGCCGGGGGAATCGATGAAAACCTTGATCGGTTCATCGGAATCAGCCTCAAGCAGCAGCAGCTGTTTAATCACTTTTTCTGCAAGTTCCTTGTCGACCTCGCCGGACAAAAGAACTGTGCGTGTTTTCAGCAGTTTTTCAACAGCGGATTCCTGTTCCTGCTCTTTGCCTTTTTCTTTCTCATTATCACTCATATTTTAAACTCCTGAATTTTTTCCTGACTGAATTCCCCGGACACCAAGCCCCGGCCCGGGACGCAACTGAATTATTGTATGTAACACATCATTATTGCTATTGTCAATTCTATATAATTTAATAAAATAAGGCAATGAAGTCATGCAGTACTTGTAAAGTCTGCTGTAATTTTGAAGAAATATCATTATACTTTTAAACCGAAAAGGAATCAGGATTGAAATCAGCGTTTGTTTCAATAATAGGACGGCCTTCCGCAGGCAAATCCACACTGCTCAACCGCATCTGCGGAGAGAAGGTCTCGATAGTTTCACCAACCCCCCAAACCACCCGCAACAAGATCAGGGGAATAATCACGGAAGATCGGGGACAGCTGATCTTCATAGACACCCCCGGCTACCATAATTCAGAAAAAAAATTCAATCATTACCTCAGGGATCTGGCCGGCTCGGCGCTTGAAGAAGCCGACATGGTACTGTACATGATGGATACCACCAGGCCGCCAGGAAAAGAGGAGGAAGAGATCCTCCAGCTGCTGAAACCCTGGTACAGCAAGACTCTGGTTCTTATGAATAAAACCGATCTGCCGGACAGCAAACCGGATGTAGCCGCAGCCTTCATAAAGGAAGGGGCCTCAGAAATTGTCGATTCAGGCGCAATCTTTCCTGTTTCGGCGGCAACGGGTGCCGGAGTCGGGGCGGTTCTTGACCGGCTGTACGAGCTGGCGCCGGAAGGCGAACCGATGTACCCGGAGGACTTTTACACCGATCAGCAGCCGGAATTCCGTGTAATGGAAATTATAAGGGAAAAGGCGATCAGCAACACCCGGGAGGAGCTTCCGCATTCAATATATGTCGAGATTGCCGATATGGAAATGAAATATGCTGAGAGCGGTGAAATCAAGAAACTATGGGTAAGGGCTTTCCTTGTTGCCGAACGCGAAAGTCAGAAAGGAATTCTCGTCGGAAAGGGCGGGGAAAACGTTAAAAGAATACGTTCGGAATCGCAGAAAGAGCTCAGCTCTATCTTTCCCTACAATGTTCATCTTGATTTAAGGGTGAAGGTTAACCCGAAATGGCGCCGCAATGACGGCATACTCAAAAGCATGCTCTACTAAGCCCGGCAAACCCGGAACCTGTCGGGTGCCGGCTATGCATTTTGACTTTGACGTGTGATAAACGTCAACTCTTCCTGTTGCGATAAAACACCCTGTACGGAGTCCCGGGCAGGGTTCTTTCAACCAGCCTGTTGTACTCTTCAGAATCATGCTGCCGAACCCGTCCGCCGAGCGCCCTGATGGTATTCAGCATCTGAATGATATCGGCCTTCTGTTTTCTTGTCTGGTTTATGAACGAGATTCCGTACTGCTTATGGTGCTCAAGCTGCTTCTTCCATTTTATCACACCGTCTACATCAGCCGAATTATACCCCAGGGTGCAGTAAAAACCGCAGAACTCGCCCATCTCCATATTCATCATGGTTTCAAGGCATGCACCGGTACTCGAGAAATTTATAAGCCGGGCAGGCAGAATCTCTCCTTCGTACCTGAACGAGACACTTATATTCACTGGATAGCGATCGTGCTCCCGTTTGTTCGAATCAGACTTGCCGCCGTCGATGTCGCCGAGGCCGAGCTTGTAAAGCCCTTCTATCATTCGCCTCAGTCCCTCCTGCTCGGTAGTTGTAAGATTTGCAAACATAACCCCGTAGCCGGGAAGACTGCAGTCGTCAGTCACCGCACGCATTATCCTGCCGTTTATAGATATGCTCATTTCATTCCCGAGCGACATCTTAAGCGGGTACGTCTTTCCTACGCTGATTTTTTCCGAAATTCTGATAAAACACCCGCCGAGTGAAAGGTCTTCGAGGTAGCCTATTTCATACGAATCACTGTATTCAAGCGAAACGCCCAGATCAACATTATAACGGCTTGCCTGTTCCCACCATCTGAGCCGAGGATTGAAATATGGTGCAATTATATGCTTTCTGAAAAAGAAGCCTGCCACAGCAAAAAGTATTACGTTAAAAAGAAGAACACCGATGACAGTTATTAAGGGACTTCCGGAATAAACTATTATATTATATGCAAAGATTCCCGCCGCGGAAGCTATGAATAACCACCACCCGGCCTTTGTTACAGTAAAGACAGATACAGCCGCAATCAGGTACACCAGAAGGATCAATACATCGGTAATCCGCATTTTGGAAAAAATACTTTCAGCACCAGACAGGGGCAGCGACTGTATTGCGGAATTTATCAATATCGTAAAAACAGGCATCGCAAGAATAATAATAGAGCTTATTATTATACCCGTCGGCCGTCTGAAACTTTTCATAATCCAATCTCCATATCCAACATAACTTACATCTATATATAATATATAATAACTCATATTCATAAAAAAGCATTTATTAAGTTTTATCTAATTAATTAACGGGCTTGAAAGCCTGAACCATATATTGTAAAACAACAGCAATGAAAGTATCTTTGCAGATCCTGTTAATCCTGCTCCTTCCGGCATTCGCTTTCGGGCAGAATGTTCCTTTGCCTGAAATAAATGCTGCTTCGGCAATTCTTATAGATTATGAAACCTCGACAGTCCTTTTTGAAAAGAATGCCGATGAAGCTATACCGCCCGCATCCATGACTAAGCTCATGACAATCTATACGGCTCTGGGTTTTGTCGGCCGCGGAGAAGCTGAACTAAGTGCGGCAGTACCGATTTCAAAAAATGCTGACTTCAGAAGTCTGCCGCCGCGATCTTCTCTGATGTTCATTGAACAGGGACAGAATGTCAGCCTGCTTGAACTGCTGCAGGGGCTTGCCCTGCCGTCGGGGAACGATGCGGCCATTGCGGTTGCAGAATACCTTGCGGGAAGCGTTGAGAACTTTGTCGCTTTGATGAACATGACCGCACTCGAGCTCGGACTGGGAAGTACCGAATTTCACGACGCTTCAGGCTTATCCGAAGAGAACCGTACGACAGCACGGGATTTTGCTGCATTCTGCCGAAGCTATATCGAACGATGCAGCGATTACCTCGAAGTTCTGCATCTTCCTTCCGATTTCACCTACCCGAAGGAATCCAACATTCCGCCCGGAGATAAAAGCGTATACGGACCTATTACCCAGCCGAATCACAACCTGCTGATAGGCAGGCTGGCATGGGCTGACGGACTGAAGACCGGGTTTATTGATGAGTCCGGGTACAATTTCGCTGCAACCGCCGAAAAAGACGGCCGCCGCCTGGTTCTTGTTACCATGGGCGGTCCCGGCAGCGGTTCGAACGACGGCTCACTGAAGCGGGCACTGGACGCAGCGGTCCTGTTCAGTTACGGATTCTTCGCATGGGCAGAATATACTCCCGAACCGCCATCCGGTGAACAGCTGCGCGTCCACGGCGGCACAAGAGATTTACTGGGAATTACATACAGCCGCCCTGCCCCGATCCTGATGCAGACTGCCCGGATTCCTGAGCTTGGCTTCTCTGCCGTCTACCGGGAAATCAGCCTACCGGTGTCACAGGGCGAACAGATTGGAAGATGGGAACTTTTTCTCGGCGACAGCGTCATCGAATCCGGCCTGCTGTTTGCTGCGGAAGACATGCAGAGGGGAAATGTATTCAGGAGACTTTTAGACAGGTAGGTTGTTAACCGGATTCAGCTGATAACCGACTGGCTGACAAGAAATGATCTGAGAACATCCTTGTTGACGGGTTTTTCAATGTAGCCGTCGTAGCACATCGATTCCAGTCGCTTTTGAAAGACTCTTTCGGGATAAGCGGATATAAAATAGACCTTTGTATCAGGATACTCGGATTTTATTGCCTCACAGGCATCAAGACCGTCTTCCTTGCTGTCCATATTGATGTCCAGAAAAGCTACATCAGGCAGATGTTCCCTGACGGCGTTAACAGCTTCCGCCCCGTTCTGAGCCTCAAACTTTATGTCCAGTCCGAACGCAGACAGGGTTATCGAGAGAAACAATCTGAGTATGCTTTCATCTTCCGCTATTATAGCCTTATTACCACTTAACAATTTAACTTTCCTTATATTACAATTTTCAGTATACAACAGCTGAACTTACAAATCCAACACTTTCGAGATTTTTAGGATTTTTTACTGTTCTGTGTATGCCGGTATATCAGCCGGCTCCCGGGCTATGACGTATAGCCTGAGAGCAGCGAGTAAACCCTTTCGGAACCTATTGAGTACAGAAAACTAACAAGCCTCGGCCCCTTGTCCTTGCCGATAAGAGCCTGGTAAACAACAGGAAAAAACTCGGCTGAATCAAGACCGTTTTCTTCGGCTGCAGCGTAAATATTCGTACTGAATTCCTTTTCATCCATCTTGTCCATATCTGATTTCACGGCATTCGCGACCATAACAAGCGCAGCTGCCTGCGCAGCGGTAACATCAGCTTTAGGGCTGTCGGGTGTTTTGATCTCAAACTGGAAATCTTCCGGTGCGAAATTCCTTACCCAGGTCCAGGCGCATTCGGCGCGCTGCCGGAGCCGCGGCTTCTGGGATTCTTTTACGTCGCCGAGATATTCAATTACCTTTTCGATATCGCCCGACTGGATCTGCAGTAGATTGCACAGGTGCCTGATCTGAATCTGGTACGGCATCTCTGCTTCCGGCTCGGTCACCTGGGATAGCTCGTAAATTCTTGCCTGCTTTTCCCATTTACTCAGGGCCTTTTCGGAGTCAGGCTTATTGTAATAAGTCCGCTCGCATTTATCGTAGTCTTCATAGATCTTAAGAACATCGAGATCAAACGAGATTGCAAATTCTGTATTAGGTCTTGTTCCGGCAAACATGAAGCGGACAACTTCAGGCTGATATATCTCAAGAACGTCATCAAGGCCGACAACCTCACCCTTTGAAGATGATATCTTGCCGCCCCTGCCCTTAATCCTGATAAAATCATACTGAAACGAAACAGGCGGTTTGCCGCCGTAGATCTTCTCGACAACAGTTTTAGCCGTGTCGAACGAACCGCCCTCGGAATGGTGGTCTTTGCCGGCGGGCTCGAAATCAACACCTTCGAAGACCCAGCGCATCGGCCAGTCAATCCGCCAGGGAAGCTTTACGGCTCCCGTTTCGCGCAGATCGAGCGTCTCAGTGTTGCCACAGGACTCACAGCTGTAGTGGATGCTCCAGTCCCCGTCAAAGCTGTCGACTTTGGTAGTATCACGGTTACAGGCAGTACAGAAAACACTGACGGGCATCCAGTCGTCAGCAAGCGGAGCAGTCCGGTGCTCGTCGAGCAGCGCCATAATCTCTTTCCGCTTTTCGAGCGCGGTCTTCATTTCTGCAGCATAGCGGCTCTTCCGGTATTCGGCAGCCTGGTATATATAATCGGGAAAAACTCCGACGATCGGCAGCAGCTTTTCGAGGCGCTTTTCGTTTGCGCGGGCATAGTTGCCGTCGTCACCAAGGACATCCGGGACAAGGGTAATCGGCTGACGCAGAAAGGTCGCGAGCAGTTCCTGTTCGGGCATATTCTGGGGCACCTTTCTGAAAACATCGTATTCATCCCATGAGTAGATGAATCTTACCTTATGCCCGCTCTGCCGCAGCGCGCGGACCACAAGCTCAACAGAAATAATCTCGCGAAAATTTCCGATATGAACTGTTCCCGAAGGTGTGATTCCCGAGGCGCATACGTATTCGTCCTTTGCGCCCTTTTCTCTTATTATCTTATCAGCCGTAATATCGGCCCAATGTGTTGATTTTACTTCCATAGTGCGGCAATTATACAGATTGGATATAAGAATTTCAAGAACACCGATGAACGCCTTCGGGGCATACCGCAGAGACGCGAAGGCAACATTCGAGGCGATAACCCATTTAAAAATGTATGGCCACGAATTAAAATCGGGTATAGGTATACGGAGATTCAGGAAATTAAGAGCTGTTCTTCCCGATGCCTTCACCAAATAAGAATCCCCACTTGACCCTCAAAATCGTCGGAAGACGGTTCAATTGCCGCAGACTTTTACCCCATAAAGAATTCGCGGCTTAAATTCCTGTACAGGCTGCTTGTATCTCCCCATAAAAAAATCACGGGGCCGAGAGCTTCCTGCCGATAAATAAAGCATGAAAAGACACTCCGGCATTCTGCTCACACTCGCACTGTTATTCATCTTACCGGCTGCCGTTCATGCATCAGCGTTTGAATCAGGCACCGCTTCATGGTACGGGGGCAAGTTTCAGGGCAGAAAGACTGCCAACGGTGAAATATTCGATACAAACAAGCTTACAGCCGCCCACAAGACGCTTCCGTTCAATACTGTCGTAAAGGTTACCAATCTGCAGAACAGCAAAGCGGTAA